>JANZZP010000013.1 GCA_026419335.1 Elusimicrobiales bacterium
TTGATAAAATTATAGGTTCTGATAGTCCTGTTAAGATGGTAAAGCCTGAGATGCAGATAAAGTTTAGATTTTATGATGGTGGGTACTATATACCTGCTTTAGCTATTGGGTATGATGGTCAAGGTTATTATTATGATAGAAATTTAAAAAAATTCATGCAAAAAGGTAAAGGACTTTATTTAGTTGGTTCAAAAGAAATTTTGGCTCAATTGATGAGTCATGGTGGTTTTAATATACCAGATTTTGATGATGGTTATCTTTACGGATTTTTTGGTTTGAATTATAATATTGAAGACAAAATAAATTTAAGAGTTGAGTTGGATAATTTATTTCATTCAGATTATAATTCAAGGTTTAATCTTGGTATTGGAATAAATGTAACATCAAATTTTATACTTGATATAGCGTTTAGGAATGTTGGTAGGAATGATAAATTTATAAATGGTATTCCTGAAAAAATGGAAAGAATTGTTCAGTTTAAAACATTTTTTTATTTAGGTGATTAATATTTAAGGAGGAATTTATGAAAAAGA
The DNA here is from genome assembly GCA_026419335.1 of Elusimicrobiales bacterium. The sequence continues at coordinate 534 of JANZZP010000013.1, forward strand.
GAATTGGTATACTTACAGGTGGGGGAGATTGTCCTGGCCTTAATCCAGCTATAAGAGGAGTTGTTTATGCAGCAGAAAAATTTGGTTATGAATGTGTTGGGATAATGGATGGTTGGAAAGGTATGATTGAGGCGAAAACTATGCCTTTAACAAAAGAGGATGTTGAATATATAATAATGCAAGGAGGAACTATATTAGGTACTTCAAGGACAAATCCTTTTAAAAAGGAGGAAAACGTAAAAAAAGTCCTTGATAATTTTAAGAATTTAAATTTATATGCTCTTGTAGCTATTGGGGGAGAAGATACTTTAGGGGTCGCTACAAAATTATATGAAAACTATAAGCTTAATGTTGTAGGTGTCCCAAAGACTATGGATAATGACCTTAATGTTACTGATTATACATTTGGATTTGATACAGCAGTAACTAGAGCTATGGATGCTGCAAAAGCTCTTATAGATACAGGTAGAAGTCATAGAAGAGTTATGGTATTTGAGGTTATGGGAAGGCATGCAGGTTGGGTTGCTTTATTTACGGCAATAGCATCTTCAGCTGATTATGTTGGACTTCCTGAAAGAAAGGTGGATGGTAATCAGATGATTGAGAAGATAAAAAGAGCTTATGAAAGAAAAAAGTTTGCTTTAGTTGTTGTAAGTGAGGCGGTAGAGTTGCTTGAAGGAGAAGATACTACTAAAGAGCAAGAGGTTGACCAGTTTGGACATGTTATACTTAAAGAAAGAGGGGTTGGAGAAAAAATAGCAAAATATATTGAGAAAAACACTGGTATTGAGACAAGACATGCTGTTATAGGACATATGCAAAGAGGTGGTGAACCTACACTTTTTGATAGAATTCTTGCAACTAGAGTTGGTATAAAAGCATCTGAGATGGTTCATAATGGAGATTTTGGTAAGATGGCAGCTCTTGTGGGAAATGAAATAAAGGCGGTTCCATTAAAGGATGCTACTGGTAGCTTAAAGGTTGTTAATCAGGAGTGGTTTAAACTTATAGATATTCTTTTCTAATGATGGAGGTAATTTGTGGAAAATCAACCAAAACAACAGTTTCAGAGGAAAACTATAATTATTAAAAGAAACTTACAGTATAGATATATGTTTATAATATCTTTTACATCTGTTGTTGCTTTTATGTTAGTAGTTTTAGATATTATTTGGAATATATATAAAGTTGTTGAAAGACATCCTGGTATGCTGCCACTTTTAGAGGAAATTTTTGCAAGTGCTCCGTTAATGATGTTTAAGTTAGTGATATATATACTTATAGTTATAATTGCATCTGCAGTGATTTCTCATAAAATTGCTGGTCCTATATATAAATTTGAGAAAACTTGTGATAAAATTGCAGAGGGGGATTTAACTCAAAGGGTTTTTCTAAGAAAAGGTGATGCTCTTTTGGAATTACAATCCTCTTTTAATAATATGATTCAAAAGATTAATGAGATATTTAAGATAAATGAAGAACTTAAACAGAGTTTAAAGCAAAAGAATATAGCTGTAAATGATATTGAAGAGGCAGATAAAAAAATAAAAAATATTTTTCCACAACTTAAATTGTAATGCATACATTCTATAAACTTACTGCTTCAGGGAATGATTTTATTCTTTTTTATAATTTAGATGAAAGACCTATTATTCTTTCAAAGCTTGCTAAAAAAGTGTGTGATAGACATTATGGTATTGGAGCTGATGGAATATTAGCTTTAGAAAGAAAAAATGGTTCATTTTTTTTGAGATATTTCAATTCAGATGGTTCTCAGGCATTTTGTGGTAATGGAACAAGGGCTTGTGCTTTTTGGTTAAGAAGAAGATTTTCTATTAAAAATGATTTTTATATTTTGACTTCAGCAGGAAAACTTTTATGTTTAAATAGAAAAGGAAAAGAACTAATTGAAATGCCAAAACCTCTAAATTTTAAAAGAATCGTTCTTCCTAAAAATGATAAATTTAAGATAGGTTATTATGTTTTTGCAGGGACTCAACATCTTGTTTTATTTGTAGACAAGGTAGGGGAAACTGATGTTTTAAAATATGGTAAATTTTTTAGATATCATCCATTATTTCAACCAAAAGGTGTTAATGTTAATTTTGTTGAGTTGTTATTTAGAAAAAAATCATTTATAAAGGCAAAAATAAGAACTTATGAAAAAGGTGTTGAAAATGAAACACTTTCTTGTGCTAGTGGAAATACTTCTGCTTTTTATGTTCTTGAAAATGTTTATGGTATTAAAAAAGCAGAGTTTATAAATAAAGGAAATTCGAAACTTAGATTTATAAAAAATAATGACAAATTATTTGTATCTGGACCTGTAAATATAATATGCCGTGGAGTTTTATTTATTTAGTAATTTTAAATATCGTTTTTAAAGTTTCATCAATCTTTTGACGATTTTGTTGAGATATTTTTACTAAAGGAAGTCTCAACTCATCTTCATCTATAATACTAAGTTTTTTTAATGCATATTTTACTGGAATTGGATTTGTTTCTATAAAAAGATTTTTTATTAATTTGAAGTATTTGTTATATATTTCTTGTGCTTTTTTTATTTTTCCTGATGTAAATAATTCACACATATTTTGTATTTCTGAAGGTATTAAGTTTGAAACTACAGATATAACACCATCTCCTCCTATACTCATCATAGGAAGTGTAAGTGAATCATCACCACTGAGTATTGAAAAATTATCTGAAGTTATATTTATTATTTCACTTACTTGATCTAAATTTCCACTTGCTTCTTTTATTCCCTTTATGTTTTTTATTTCTGATAATTTTTTTACAGTTTCTGGAAGCATATTTACACCGGTTCTGGATGGTATATTGTAAAGTATTATGTCGTGATTAGTATTTTTAGCAATTTGAGAAAAATGTTCAATCATACCTTGTTGTGTTGGTTTGTTGTAGTAGGGAACTATTATTAAAAGACCATCTAATTTGATTTTGTTTATTTTTTCAAGCATTTTTAATGTTTTGTAAGTTGAATTAGTACCAAACCCAGCAATAACTTGCTTTTTATTTTTTGCTTTTTCTACTGTAAATCTAATTACATTTAAATATTCTTCTTCATCTAATACACTTCCTTCACCTGTTGAACCACAAGGAACTATTCCTGATATTTTTGAGTTAATTTGAAATTCAAGAAGATTTTCAAGTGATTTGAAATCAATTTCTGAATTTTTAAATGGGGTTACAATAGCTGTATAACATCCTTTGAATTTTTTCATTTTAACCTCCTTTATTTTAAGATTTCTTCTGCTGCATTAAAACCGTCTTTAATATTTTCTTCCATAAAAGAATACTTCCAACCACCATATCTTCCGATAGATATTGTATCCTTTGATTTAAGAAAATCATTAATTTTTTTAACAGAATTATCTCTATCTTTGTTATATACAACATATGCACATTCAATTTTAGTCCACATTGAAATTAAAATATCCTTTTTCTCTTTGATAAAATTTAGTTTTTTTAAAATTTTTATTGTTTTATTCATCCAGAATTTCAAATTTGGGATTTCTTTTTCATTTATTGAGAATTCAATATATATTGAAGAATAATTTTTAGGCGCAAGATATTTTGAGAAATTAGTGTATATTCCTAATCTGTAAAATGGTGTATCTTTGTGTGGAAAATATATCCAGTGTATAGGAGGAAGTTTATTTTTAATGCCAAGATTTAAGATATATATTGTATTATTTTTTAGTTTAAGAGCTTTGTCTTTTATTTCTTTTGGAGCATCGGAAATTAGTATTAATTCTTTGAGTGGCATTGTTGAGATTAGTTTAGTGTATTTTATTTCTCTTCCATTAGTTAGTGTTATCTTTTTTGAGTTAAAGTTTATTGATTTTACTTTGGAACTTAAATATGTGTTTGATTTAACTTTTTCATATATTGAGTTTACCAATGTTTGTATTCCACCATATTTTGGGTAGTAAAAATTTGGATTGTATCCTGTATGTTCAACTTTTTTAATGTAAGCTCCCTTTATAACGTCAGATATTTTTGGAACTGGAACAAAACCATTTGTCCACAATGCAGTCATTTCAGAAGCTTTACATGCATAGAGTTTTTCATTATAAGGTATCATAAAGTATTTTGATATTCCTTTTCCAAAAGTTTTTTCTGTCCAGTCTTTAAAATTTAAAAGATCTGGTTTCTCATCTTTTATTTTTGCTTCTATAAATTCTTTAACACATTCTGAGATTATTTTTTTTGGAAGGTTGTAGAGATTTATTTGAAATGGGTAGTCGATTAAGTTTCCTTTAAAATATATCTTTGCTTCTCTTTTAATTTTAACTAAATTTCCTTTTAATGTTTTTAAAACAAAATCCCTTGTATTGTCCCATCTTAGATGAAGAAGATGCCCCGAGAAATCAAAAAGAAATCCATCCTTTTGTAAAGTCCTGCATAATCCACCAGGAGTGTTTTCTTTTTCTAATAATATATATTTTTTTCTTCTACCAAGCTTTAAGGCACAAGAAAGCCCTGTTAAACCTGCTCCTATTATTATTAACATTTGACTCTTAATGCTTCTTTGATTTTAGAAGATATGTAGTCTATTTCTTCATCTCTTAATTGTGGAAACATTGGTAGAGATAACACTTGTTCTGATACTTTTTCAGCTATTGGTAAATCTCCTTTTTTATATCCAAGATGAGAATATGCTTTTTGTAAATGTAGAGGTATGGGATAATATATTTGATTTGCTATACCATTTTCAGTTAAATATCTTGAAACTTTATCCCTTATCTCTTTAGATTCAAATTTAATAGTATAATAATTGAATGAATGATAATAGCCTTCTTTTACTTTTGGAACGATGCAGATACCTTCTAAAGCTTTAGCATATTTTTCTGCAATTAAATTTCTCATCTCAGTAAGTTTTAGGATCTTTTTGAGTTTAATTCTAAGTATTGCTGCTTGTATTGTATCAAGTCGTGAATTAAAACCTTCTATTTCATGAATATATCTTTCTTTTGAACCATGATTTCTAAGCATTTTAGCAATTTGCATTATTTTTTCATCATTTGTTGTGATTAAGCCACCATCACCATAAGCACCAAGATTTTTTGCAGGAAAAAAACTAAATGTGCCACAAGTTCCAATTGAACCAACATAATACCATTTATCGTTCATTTTGTATTTTGCTGTAAAAGCTTGTGCGCAGTCTTCAATTACAATAAGTTTGTACTTTTTTGCTATTTCCATTATTTTTTTCATGTCACATGGATGCCCATACAGATGAACAGGTATAATTGCTTTTGTTTTTTGGGTTATCTTTTTTTCAACAGATTTTGGATCTATATTAAATGTCTCTTCATCTATATCTGCAAAAACTATTTTGGCTCCACTTTGTGAGATAGTCTCAGTAGTTGCAATAAAAGTAAATGGAGTTGTTATTACTTCATCACCAGATACTATTCCGCTTGCAATTATTGCGATTCTTAGTGCATCTGTTCCACTTGCAACAGATATAGCATATTTGGATTCATTTAAAGAAGCAAATTCTTCCTCAAATTTTATAACTTCATCTCCAAGTATGAAATTACATTTTTCCATAACTGAAAGTATTGCTGAATCTATTTCCTTCTTAAACTCTTTATATTCTCTTGTTAGATCTACCATTGGGATTTTCATTTTTACCTCCTTATAGTAACACTCTTATATTTTACAAAATGTTATAATTTATTGTATGTTTGATATAGGGTATCA
>JANZZP010000021.1 GCA_026419335.1 Elusimicrobiales bacterium
AGGGATTATCAAAACAAAGGATAATAAGCCGAAAAAATTCGATTTAATTATCTTTAAGGATCTTAAACCGAAATATCTTTTTGAGATCAATTTTTATTCAACGGAAGGGACTAAAATCGGCATAAATCAAAACGAATATATTGATCTAAATGAGTTTATAAAGAATAATTTCAGTGATTATCGGTTTTATTGGATAACCGATGGAAATTATTGGCTTACAAGTCAGGGTAAAGCCCGTTTTCTAAATTTACTGAGATATTTTGAACAAATTTTTAATATCAATACCTTTGCAGAGCAGATAAATTATCTTTAAAAAAATTTAAATGGTCTTACCCCCACTTTTCTTGACTAAAAATTTTTTACATTTTGAATTGTGACATACAGTTGTCACCAGTATCTGTTATAATTTTAAAAGAAAGGGGGTAATATGCCCGTTTATAGATTTAAGAAGGCTTCAGGTGAATAAAGGGAGGTGGAGGCATTTGACCTTGATGAGGCACTTAATAAGGCAGGGATTGATCCATATGAAGACTATGAATTAATTGAACCAGATGGGCTTGAGCCAGATGAGTTTAAAAGAAGATGGATTTTTTCGGCGATAACAGATGATATTCTGTATGGGGAGTGATTTTTATTTTTAATAGTTGCATTTTGATTTTTTAAAGTATTAGAATTTATATAATCTAAGGGGGTTAGGTCGTTGTTGTTTTTTCAATGAGTTCAACTTATTAAAAAATGGAAAGAGTTGCCTTAAAAAGGATAGATAACGAATATCACAATGTAATAAATCTTAAAATTTTAAAATTTCAATAAAAGGGGTAACATATGAAAATCACCATAATCCCTTTTGCATCTCCAGTAAATGAAAGCGAAAAAAAGGCTTTTTATTTTTTAGAAAACAAGATCAAAGGTATTTCTGAAGATGCTGAATGTTTTTTACTGACTAATGTCATGTTCTCAGTTAATGATCAACTTCAATCAGAAGAAATTGATGCAATATTAGTTAGCGAAAGAGGGGTTAAAATAATTGAAATCAAACATTGGAATTCTCAATGGATAAATTCTAATTCAGAAATTGTGGAAAAAGAAGCAGACTTATTAACATTTAAAGCTCGAAAAATCGGGACAACTTTAAAAAATCAAATTAAACAACTTCCTTATGTTGAAGGAGTGATTTTATTAACTCAAGAGCCATCGAAATTAAAAGATTTAAAAAAAAGATTAGTTCGTGGTGTAAATATTTATACATTTAATGAATGGCAGAAGTTAATAGATTTAGATTCACCTAAAACAATTTCTTTACAGCAAGTAAAAAATTTATGCAAATTTTTAGTTCCAAAGTCTTCTGTGACCATAGACGGTTCATTAAAAAAATTTGGAAATTACATAAACCTTGAACTTCAATCACCTAAGGATGAGCGTTTCCATAGAATTTATAAAGGAATACATTCTATTAAAAGGTATAAAGTGATACTGCATCTCTTTGATTTATCTGTTAGCGATGATAAATCTGCTGAAAACAAAGCAAGAAGAGAATTTGATGTTCTGCATAAATTACAACAGTTTCCATGGGTTCCAAGAATATTAGACTCATTCCAGCCAGCACCAGGATATTTTGGTGAAATGTTCTTTTTTTCATATTTAGACCCTGCGGCTCCAACGTTAAAACAAAGGATTTCTGATATATCCTGGGGAATAAAAGATAGAATCATATTTACAAAAAATACTTTAGAAGCCCTTGAAGCACTGCATAATATTGATAAAGATGAAAAAATAGTTCACAGAAATTTAAATACAAATACTATTTTAGTAAAATTCGATAATACACCAATTTTTACAGGCTTTTACCGAGCAAAAATTCCCTCGGACGTTACAGTTACATCAAAAGAAGCTATAGATATTGAGAAAGATCCGACAATCGCGCCAGAAATTTTTATTAATGGATGGAAAGCAGCGGACCAGCGTTCAGATATTTATTCAGTTTGTGTATCCCTATCAGAATTATTTAGTCAATTCGATGATCCTAAAAGCAAAGAAATGATCGAAAT
>JANZZP010000045.1 GCA_026419335.1 Elusimicrobiales bacterium
AAATGATATAGAAGAGTTAAAAGAAACACTTTTTAAAGCTATCAAGAATCAAAAAAAGCCTGTTTTTATAAAAGTAAACTCAAAAATTGGTTTTAAAAGTCCAAAGGAAAATTCTCCTAAAGTTCATGGAGAACCACTAAATAGTGAAGAAGTTGATAAAACAAGAGAAAATTTGGGTTGGGTTTGGAAAGAGAGATTTTATATACCTGATGAGATAAAATATGAGTTTTTAAGAATTAAAAATGAAAAAATTAACCAAAGAAAAGATTTTGATGCTAAACTAAAAGAGTACTCTAAAAAATATCCAAAAGAATATGAAAAAATAATGTTATTTAAAAATGGTATTATTAATAATATAAATTTAAATGATTTGAATATAAATGAAGAATCTCTTGCAACTAGGGATTCTTTTGGAATTGTCATAAACTATTTATCAGAAAAAATAGAAAATTTAATATCTGGCTCTGCTGACCTTTCACCTTCAACTAAATCTGAACTAAAAAAATATCCTCAAAGAACACTTCATTTTGGTGTTAGAGAGCATTTAATGGCTGCCTTTTGTAGTGGAGTTTCTTTGGATGGTTTTCTTATTCCTTTTTGCTCTACATTTCTTGTTTTCTCAGATTATATGAGGCCATCTATAAGAGTTGCTTCAATTATGAATATACCTGTTTTCTTCGTTTTTAGTCATGATAGTATAGGTGTTGGAGAAGATGGCCCTACACATCAACCAATAGAACATCTCATGTCTTTGAGATTAATTCCAAATTTATATGTTTTTAGGCCTGCTGATTTTTTTGAAACAAAAATGGCTTTATATACATCATTAAAACTTAGAAAACCTACAGCTTTAATTTTTACTCGTCAGAAGGTTAAAAACCTTCATGCATATAAGGAAATTATAGAAAATAATTTTGATAAAGGTATTTACATCTTAGAAAATAAAAATTCTAATTATCTTATAATTGCTTCAGGTTCAGAGGTTGGGTTAGCTTTAGAGGTTTCAAGATCTTTTTCTTTGGAAGGTATAAATTTTGATGTTGCTTCAGCACCATCAGTTGAAATGTTTTTGATGCAGAATGATGATTATAAAAATATGTTTAGAAATTACGAAAAGGTTTTTGTGATAGAAGCTGCTAACTCATATGGTTGGTCTGATGTGTTAGGTAGGATGACAATCTGTTTTGATATAAAAACTTTTGGAGAATCAGGAAAGGAAAAGGATTTATTTGAAAAATTTGGGTTTAGTGTTGAGAAAATAAAAAAAGATATAAAAAGAGTATTATTTTAGATGATTAGGATTGGATATCCTTGTGTAAATAGAAGTGTTGGGTGTAGTTCTTCTAAAACTTTTAGGATAAAAAACTTTTCAAAAGAGAATCTTTTGAAAACATCGCAGGAAAATCTTAAGTGTCTTTTAAAAGTTATTGATTTTAACTATAAAAATGGAATACATTTTTTTAGAATATCATCAGATATTATACCTTTTGCTTCACATAGTATAAACAAGATAAATTGGCAAAGTTACTTAAAAGATTTTTTAAAAGAAGTTGCTAGAAAACTAAAAGAAACTAAAATTAGAGTTTCAATGCATCCTGATCAATTTGTAGTTTTAAATTCACCAAATGAGGATATAGTAAAAAGAAGCATCAAAGAGCTTATATATCATCTTCGCCTCCTTCAGTCATTTGAAACAGATTTAACTGCAAAAATCCAGATTCATTTGGGTGGAAAATATGATGACAAAAAAGAATCTATAAAAAGATTTATAAAAAATTTTAATAAACTTCCTAAAGAATTGAAGGAGAGGTTGGTTATAGAAAATGATGAAAAGATATATACAGTTTCTGATTGTATTTATGTTGCAGAAAAAATAAAAGTTCCAGTTGTTACTGATTATTTGCATCACAATATAAACTCAAACAACGAAGATTTTTTTAAAAAAATTAATGAAGTTGTACAGACATGGAATAAAAAAGATGGAGTTCCAATAATAGATTATAGTTGTCAAAAAGAGAATTCAAAAAAAGGGATTCATTCTGAAAGCATAGATGAAAATAATTTTAAGGATTTTATTGGGAGATTATTGAAGATTAAAATGGATTTTGATATAATGCTTGAGATAAAAGATAAAGAGAAGAGTGCTATTAAAGCTTTAAATATTTTAGAAAGTTTTTATATTAAAAAATAAGGAGGCGTTTATGGATTGTATAAACATAATAAAAGAAAGAAGGTCAGTAGGAAACTTCGATCCCTCTTTTGAAATGACAGATGAGGATATTAAAAAAATATATGAACTCGCTTCACTTACTCCCTCATCAATGAATCTACAACCATGGGAGGTTATAGTAGTAAGATCCAAAGAAAAAAAAGAGCTCTTGATGAAATGTGCAATGAATCAGATTAAGGTGAAGCATGCTTCAGCAAATTTTATAATAATAGCAGATACAGATGCATTAGAAAAAAATGTAGATGATGTTATGAAAAGTTGGATTGAATTAGGTTATTTAGATGAGAAAACCGCTCAAGAGTATAAAAAATTTGCTCCAAATTTATATGGTTCCACGAAAACTGAATTAAAAAGAAAAATATTTGCTGTTAAAAATGCATCCTTTTTTGCTATGTCTTTAATGTATGCAGCAAAAATATTAGGTTATGATTCACATCCTATGGATGGCATAGATGAAGATGCTATAAAAAAAGAGTTTAATATAGCTGAACATAAAATTATTCCGCTTGTAATTGCTGTGGGAAAACATGACGAAACAAAAAAAATACTACCCAGAGCAATAAGATTTAACTTTAACATAAAAATGAAAATAATATAAAACAATTAAATTAACAAAATAATATTAAAAAATATCCATGATATTAACTACCTTCCGTGTATCAATAATTATTTTGCTTTTTTATAATTTTTAATAATTATTTAATATAGCTAAAATTGAATAATTTCTTTGATTTTTAATTTATTAATTCATATAATACTTTATAGGTTTTATCCTAAGGGTAGAATCTTAAAGGAGGAAATTAATGAAGTTTTTTTTAATATATATAAGTTTTTTTATTTTTATTTTAAACATACATTCAAATTCAGAAACCCATTTTTCAAATGAACTTCAATTATATAACAATGATATATCTGGAAATGGGAAGTTACAATCATCACTTACGGAAGGTTTTAGCTATATAAATATATTTAATTTATATGGAAATGGTGAAAAAGAAGTTTTTAATTACAGTTACAACATTGGTATAAAGATTACAGACGATTCCAAAAATGATATAAAAAATATTTCATTAACAAATTTACAAGGAAACTTTATAAAAGACTATCACATATTTAATTTTGGAGACATCTTTGAAAACTTCTCACAATATACGCTCGCAACCTCTCTTAAAGGTATCTCTTACAAATTTCTCAAACAAAATTCCAAACTACCAAAGATATATGCAATTTTTGGAAACCCTTATCCAAGGTGGGATTCTTTTTGGAATGAACCCAAAACAAAGGTTACAAAAAGGCAAGTTTATGGGCTTAAAATAAAAGAAAATATTGGAGATTTAGAAATTGGTGGAAATTACTTAAATTCAAAAGATGTAGAGCTTGTAAATGAAAATCAAAAATTTAGAACATCTAATTATTCTGTTGACTTCAATTATATAATACTTGATGGATTAAATCTGAATGGTGAGTTTGCCAAATCAAATGGAGATGAAAAAATATCTAATAAATCTTTAAACGGTAAAGCATTAAGGTTAGAAGCAGTTGGTGATGCAGAACCTTCAAGAGTAAGTATAGAATATGAAAACATAGAACCAGATTATACCTCACTTCTTGGATCAGCTATATCAGATAGAAGGAAAATAAAAGCAAAATGGAAATATAAATACTCTAATCTAGTAAATTTAAATTCCTCTCTTCTTTACTATAGAGATAATCTCACAAATCAAAAAAAACAAACAACCTATACTTATAGACCTGAGATATCACTATCAATTAAAAAAGTATTCAGTTCAAGGCCATTGTCTTATGCAAATATATCATACAAGTTTGATAGAAAATATGGACCCGCATCACAAAAAGATCATTATTTTAATATAAATTATCAAGATAAATTCAAAGATATTGAAAATGACACTAATATTGGATATACTACATACAAAACAGATCCTAATAAAAGAAATTCATCAGAGATTAATTTCAATACTTCATTTTTAAAAAGAATTGATAAAAACGATTCAACAATAACACCATCACTAAATTTAGGAAGTTGGTATTCAAAGGATGAACTATCAAATACAACAGATAAAATCTACGAATATTCTATGGGACTTATCTATGAGAAAATTCAAGCAAGTTTTAATATTGATTTCAAAATGGGGCAAAATTTTCTAAAAAAACAAAACTCACAAGATTCAGAAAAGACATTTGCTTTGATTAATTGTTATTATAAAACGAGGATGATTAATTATGACTCAACTATATTTTTAAAAATTGCCTATAATAATTATAATTTTTCCATTAATTCAAATGATTTTAGGGAAAAATCAATAACCTTCGGTGTTAATACTTCATTTTAAGGGAGGAACAATGAAAAAAACAATAATATTGATAACAATGTTATTAGTAACATATTCATCAGCCTATTCAAAATGGTGGATTTTTGGAAAATCAAAAGATGAAGTTATTATAAAATATATGCTTATCAATGATATTTCACAAGACGATGCGGCAGGAAAAATAACACTCTTTTATGAAAACATAAAAAATTTAAAAATATATGTGAAAGGGAAAGCATATCCTGGAAAAAAATCCACAATAGGTCTTGTCAGATATACAATAGATAACAAACAATCTTGGAATGAAGCAAAATTTAATGAAAATGGAGATTTCGAGTTTGACTTTAACATAGAAAAAGATAAAAAATATGTTTTATGCGTTGAGATAACAAATACCTTGGGTAAAACCAATAAAGTAGATGAAAGCTGTAAAGAGATTATAATATCTAAAGAGAGCATTAATTTAAATATAAAAAGCACTTTAGATGAACTTTTCAAAGCATATTCGGAAAAAAATATAAATAAGTTTATGAAATTAGTATCTGAAGATTTTGTAGGTGATAAAGATTTATTAGAACTTGCTTTAAAAAAGGATTTTAATACATTAGATAATATAAGCATTAGCTATACAATAAATAATATTGCTTTAGGCTCTAAAGGAATTGCTGTTTCAATAACATATTCAAGAAGTTTTATTTCAAAAAAAAGCGGTTCTATTATACAAGATAGAGGAATGACGGAAATGGTATTCAAAAAAGAAGCTAACAACATATTGCTATACAGTATGAAAAAACCACTACTTTTTGGATTATCGGACACAGATAATCTTGCCTCAGGAACAACTGCCGGGCAAACTGAAAGTATAATAATAGATGATATTGGAGAGGTAACCAGTGGAACTCAAATAATAACAATTTATAATTGTAACTCACTTGCAGTTTACAATTTTTCAAGTGGTAATTATATATGCGATATGGGAATGCCAAATGGTGATATATGGTTTTACAGCTGGGCAGATGCAATAGGATATTCTATGCCAAATGAGCATAAAGAAATAAATAAACCTTTATCCTTAATAACTCCCACTGAAGCAAAAAACAACACAGGATTTTCAAGCAATGCCTCTGTAAATCCTGCATCGTTAGGAAAATCATATATATTTAAAATTTCAAATGGGTATTGGGGAATAGAACTTTTAGAAATGCCGTATCAGACTTATGGAGGAATGCAATTTAAAATAAAATTTAAAGTTAAAAAATTTTGAAAATATTTATCTATTAGTTTAATAAGGAGATTATATGATTTTGAGTATTATAATATTTTTTAATTCTATAATATTATCACAATCTAAAACATATTTAGAAATAACAAATGAGCTAAGTTGGGAAATTTGGGGAACCGTGCAAACTAAAAAAGAATTACAAAAATATATTGAAGAACAAGTAGCAAATCTTGATACCCTTAATAAAATAAGACAAGCACAAATAAAACTTAGAGAGATGGCTCAACGACAAAATATTAAAACAGCAGTTAAAATTGTAGATGTTGGGATAACTGCTGTAGGAATTATAACAGGAGGAACTGCTATTGCAGCTAAAGAAGGTGGGAAAGAAGCTCTTAAATGGTATTTTGCAAAAGAAGTAGGGAAAGAGGTAACAAAAGAAGCTATAGGTATACCAGGTTATTCTGACATAATTGGGGCTGGAGTATTTATATTTAACAAAGCAGATGAAAATACAATAAGAGCTCAACTTTCAAAAGAATCTAGTCAAATATTAATAAAGGTTCAAGAAATACTAAAAAACTCAGAAACTTCCTACCAAGATAAGTCAAGAGAAATGTTTAATCTAACATTAGAAATGGAAGAAATAGTTGAAACTAAACAAAATCAAATTAAAGGTATTGCAAATCTTCTTGAAGAAAAAAACAAAAAAATTGAAGAACTAAGAAAAATAGCACAAATATTAAAGGATGAAGAAAAGAAAAAAGAATCAATGCGAGAAAAAAACATAAAAAATATAGAATACAAACCAGAAATAGAGACACAAACAAACAAAGATATCGAAATAGAAATACAAACTCTGCCAAATGAAACCAAAGAAGAAAGTCGAAAAAAAATGCAAAAAGCAATAGATAACTACATAAACTCACTCTCATTAAAAATAGTTAAAGATGATGACAAAGTATGTAAAGAATTAAGAAATATAAAAAATCAAGATATAAATTATGGTTATGACGCAGAATCCTACTGGAAGGAATTTGAATATATGAAAAAAAATTTAGATAACTTAAATACATATTCATCTGCTGAAAGCATGGAAATTTCAGCCAAAAATATTTATGAAAATCTTATAAAACAAAAAGATGCATATAAAAAATTCAAGGTTGAAATAAAAAATAATATAGAACCTTTAATAAAAAACATGTTAGAAAATATTTCTTTATGGAATAAAATTTATTTAAAATACACATCAGCTGGATATAAAGTAGCAAAACCACCAGAAAATTCTGAATTTTTTGGATATAAAAATTGTTATATAAATGAGATGTCAAATATTGAGAGTTTTATGGCATCAACTAACGGATTAGAAAACTTGTTATCATCTATAGAAACATCAGCAAAAGGAAGAAAAGAGTTAATATACAAAATAGCTTCCGATTTTGGAATTAATCTTGTATCAAAAATAGAAGATTTTAAATCAAAAAAACCTATATATGAAAAGATAATAACAGAAAAACTATCAAAACTTGACTATGATGCTGATAAAATTATCTCTCTTAGACAATCTATAATAAATGAGTTTAGTAGTATTGGGTCAAAAAATCTTAAAAATTTAAGCTCAAAAATATCAGAAGCATCTTTAATATATTCAGATATAGTTTCAAAATATTTAGAAATAAACCAAAAGTATAAAGAAATAAACACTTTAGCGTATGAAATAAATGAAATGAAATCAAATCCTCTAATCTCAGACATAAGTTATATTTCTTATCAATCTAAAAATCAATCACATAAATCTGCTATGTTACCTTTATATAAAAAAATTCAAGATGATATATCCTTAAATATACCTTATTATGATTTTGAAGATAAATATGAAATATTTTCAAAAAACATTACCTCTGCTCAAACTGCTTTAAATTATTTAGAGTCTCAAAAAAATAAAATAATTTCAATTTATTCAAAAGCTATATCGGATTTTAAAACAGCATCTCAAAAAGATTTTTCCTCTTTTTACGAGAGCACGTCAACTTTAAAAGAAGAGGTTTTAAAACTGGATTGTTTTTATGAAGATACAAAAAAACAAGAAGAAGAAATCACATCTGAAATTGTATCTAAAAAGTTTTTTGAAAATGTTGGAGAACAAGAGCCAACTCTTGCTAGAACTGGTTTCAACGATAAAGAAATATTAAATAAAAAAGAAGAATTTGAAAAATTAAGAAGTGATTTTTGGTCATCAGATAAAGGGAAAGAAATAAAAAAATTATTATCATTAAATAATAACATTTCAAATGATTTGCAAACAATAGATAAAATAAAAAATAATTATATCAACAAGTTATATAATGATTTAAAAAATGGATATGAAACTAAAAATATTTATAAAATAATTTCCCTCATAGATCCTTCTTGGCAATCTCCAGACGGAGACACAATATCACAACTTCAAGAACACTTAACAAACATATTTAAAGTTTTTAATGAAATTAAATTTAATATAACGAATTTGCACATTATTCCAAACAAAGATGGTAGCTTTAGAGTAAATTATAATTTGGAAATTATATCAAAAATATATTCTAAAAATATTAAAAGGATTGAGAATTCATTTGTTTCAGAAATGATAATTATAGAAAATGGTAAAGCAAGAATAGTCAAAACAGAAGAAGGAAATTATTGGATGATAAAATAAATAAAATTGTACAATATCTATAATTATGAACAAATATAATAGGAAACTATATTTAATAATCTTGTTCATATTTCTATTTCCTACTTATTTAATTTCCAAAAGCAAATCTATTAAACTATATTCAAAAACACACGGAAGAGAAATAGAAGTTGCAGAAAATGAAATAATTGTGAAGTTCAGGGAAAATGCAAATGTCGAAAAAATAAATAATTTAATCATAAAATCACAAAAGAAAATTCAAAAAAGTTTTAAAAAAAACATTAAAAGAATAAAATTTAGTGATAATGTCGATATACTAAAGATAATAGAACTTTATAAAAATCAAAGAGATGTGATTTATGCTGAACCTAATTATGTAGCTCAAAAATTTTCTTTTATTCCAAATGATCCATTATATAATGAACAGTGGGGACTTAATAAAATTGAAGCAGATAAATCATGGGATATTATAAATCCAAAAAGAAAAGCAATAGTTGCATTAGTTGATAGCGGTGTTGACTTTTCCAATTTAGAACTCTCAAGAAGTCTAATTGATGGATATGATTTTGTAAATGATGATAATTTACCAGAAGATGATAATGGTCATGGCACTCATTGTGCTGGTATAATTGCTGCAGAAATAGATAATGGAATTGGTATTGCTGGAGTTCTTAATTCAGTAAGTATAATGCCTTTAAAAGTTCTTGATAAAAATGGAGTTGGATTTTATTCAGACATCGCTGAAGCAATAATATATGCAGCAGACCAAGGAGCCAATGTTATTAACCTAAGTTTGGGAGGTATGGAACAATCACATTTTTTACAAGAAGCTATAGATTATGCATATGAGAAAGGATGCATAATAATCGCTGCAGCAGGAAATCTAGGTAATTCAACTCCAATTTATCCAGCAGCTCTTCAAAATGTGATAGCAGTAGGAGCAACAGATGAAAACGATTTTAGATGGTATATGTCTTCTTTTGGCAATTATCTTGATATAGTTGCACCTGGAGTTAATATATTAAGCACCTATTTAGGAAACACATACAAAAAAGCAACAGGCACATCAGTAGCAGCAGCATTTGTATCTGCTATATCAGCTTTTATAATTTCAAATTCAACCGATATAAAAAATTATGAAATTGAAAATATAATTTTAAACACAGCAGACGATCTCGGAAATTATGGAAAAGACGAAGAATATGGATATGGGCGAATTAATATGCTAAAAGCAATAAAAAACACACCAAATTTACAACATGATCTAAGTATAACAAAAATAACGGTAAGTAGTACAAATTTTTCAGACAAGGATATAAATATATACATCACACTAATGAACCAAGGAAAAAATGAAGAGAAAAATGTAGAAGTAAAAACAATAATAAATGAAAAAGAAACTTTCAGTGAAACAGTTAACAAAATTAAATCTGATGAAAAAATTAATATAAATATAAAATTATCTCAAGATATATCCTCTTTAGAAAGGTTAATTATTAAATCTGAAGTTTTGCCTGTTGAAGGAGAAATAGATATAGAAGATAATAAAAAATCAATTTTATTCAGAATAAATTATGACTCAAACACAAAACTTGCCACACTACATGAAGTAGATGTTCATTCCTATATAATAGAAGAAGCTTTAAAATTATGGCCTAATAACACTTCAAATGAATTATATCTTTATAAAAATGAACTACACAGAGGAGCTGGAAACTACTCTGGAAGTTATACATATTCCGAAGATGGAAATTCTGATTATTATGGGAATCTATACATTTGTAGTATATCTGTATCAGAACATTTTTGGGATCCGTATAATCAAGATTATGTAGCATGGTGGAATCTATGTTCACCACCATACTCACCAAGCACAGCAAGAACAAGAGCTTTATATATTTGGAACAATTATTCAATTCCAAACTATTCTACTCAAAAAAATAAAGCATATTATTATTTGGGAAGAGTCATACATCTTTTACAAGATATGAGTGTTCCAGCTCATGTTGTATGGGATCAACACACACCAATAGA
The DNA here is from genome assembly GCA_026419335.1 of Elusimicrobiales bacterium. Next base: position 10,491 of record JANZZP010000045.1, read on the forward strand.
TAAAGATACTTATGAAAGCATATTTCTACCATCTAACTATTATAATTATAAAGCAACTGGAAGCCCTATAATAAAATCTGATATAAATAGTTATTTTGAATCTATGGCAAAGACTGCTAGAAAATATCCTTCTGATGATTATGATGGTTATTCTGACTCCGGTATTTTTTGGTATAACAACAATGGAAACCTAAGTACAACTAATGGAAATAACGCTTCTTTAAATAACACAGCACTTCAAACAATAGCTTCAGATCTGATGATATCAGTTATACAACATGTCGCAGGAGCTTTAAAATTATTTGCTGAAACAGTAGACAATACTCCTCCATCATCGCCAGCAAATCTTGACGATGGAGTTTCAGGTTGGAGTAGAACCAATAATTTCTCCTTTTCCTGGTCTGCATCAACTGACAACCTTAGTGGAGTTAAAGGATATTATTACTCATTAACCGATTCAACTCCAGATAATGATGACTTCTTCACGAAAGATACCTCTACAACTATTATCAATATACCAGATGGAATCTGGAATTTTTATGTATCAGCAGTAGATAATAGCATATCTCAAAATATAAGTCAGCCAAGTTATCATACTTTTATGATCGACACAACATCACCTACAATAATAAATAATCAAACTGGAGATGATGTTTGGCAAAACTCTAATAATAGAATTTATAATATTGATTTTGAAGATTTGGTTTCAGAATTAAATAAATTTCAAATAAAAATTACAACGGGACCAAATCAAAGCGGAAGAGAAATTATCCCCTGGACTGATATACTAACAAATATAAACTCACAATCATACACTAATAACTGGCAAATTCCGGATTCAATTTTTAATCTATTATCAAATGGAACATCTTATATAAGCATCCGAGCTTACGATAATGCAGGAAATTATTCAGAATTATCAGACGCGTTTTATATAAAAAAAGACACAATTCCTCCAAATATAATAAACACAACAGTTCAAAGTGGTGCTAAAGATAATATATGGCAAAATTTTGATAACCAGCCAGTATTTAACTGGAATGCGTTAGATGATGGATCAGGTGTTTTTGGACATTATATTTATTTTGGAACAGATCCTAATGGTATTTCTTTCAACTACATTGTTTCAAATTCCTTTTCTTCTAATCTATTATCAGACGGTACTTACTATTTAAGAATACAATCAAAAGATAATGCTTCAAATTTAACACCATGGATTACAATTTTTACCTTTAAATATGAATCTACAAAACCTACTACAACAATCAATTTAAATGGAACAATGGGAATTAATGATTGGTATATATCTGACGTTATTATAACTCTCGCGGCATCGGATACAAATGGTTCTGGTATAAAAGAAACCTATTATAAAATTAATGGAGGGGAAACTCAAAATTATACATCACCATTTACAATTAGTTCACAAGGAATTTTTACAATAGAATATTGGAGTATAGACAATGCTGGAAATGAAGAAGGTCATAAATACATAAATCTGAAGATAGATAAAACTAATCCAACGTGTTATATAAAAGATTTACCAAACTATATAAAATTAACTTCATTTACGATTGAATGGAATGGATTTGACGGTATTTCAGGTATTGATGAAAACAGTTTTGATATACAATACAAAATAAACTCTCAGCCATGGATAGATTGGTTTACATTAACAAATACTACCTATTCAGTTTATGGTCCTGTCGAACCAATACCTGTAACTGAAGGAAATACATATTCTTTTAGATGTCGTGTAAAAGACAAAGCAGGAAATATCTCAGAATATAGTAATAATAACTATTCAATAATTGTTGATACATCTCCACCTAATATCACAAGCATACTATCTACTACTCATCCTGAAAATGTTTGGAAAAACATATCCGATATAGTTATAAATTATTCAGCAAATGATTCAATTTCTGGTATTGAGAGATATGGTTATCAAATAAGCAATAGTTCCTTTCAATTAATTAACAACTTAATATATACATATAATAACTTATTAGAATTGAATAATATGTCAGATGGAATATGGTACTTTTATTTGCTTGCAGTTGATAAAGCTGGAAATTACAGCAACATAGCCACATACGGTCCCATTAAAATAGACACCACCTCTCCACAAGCAACAGTAACATTATCAAAACATATCATAAAACAGGAACCATTAATAATCAATATAATTGCAAATGAGGATATATCAGAAATATCCTCTTCAATAACACAGAATGGTTCAATAAATATCCCATTATCGTTTGAAAGTTTGGATGGTATAAATTGGTCAACTAAATATATTCCTATTACAAATTATGATGGAACAGCTATCTTTAATGCCACAGTAAAAGATGTAGCAGGAAATTCTATTTTTATATCAACAAATTTTATAGTTGATACAACTTCACCAACTGCCGTAATTACAATGGATCATATTCCACCTTTTAAAACAGGTGAAATTAAAATAAATTTAACAATAAATGATTTAACAGACATTTTACAAAAACCTTTTCTTAAAATCTTGCTTCCTAACAATGATTTAATAACTTTAAATCTTATAGGTTTTAATAAAACATGGTCATCAAAATTTTACATAGAATCAACAACACCACAAGGAGTTGCCTATTTTATTTTTTCGGCAACAGATACAGCTAATAATAATGGAATAGAAATTATTTCCGGTGATAGCTTTACAATAGATACGACTATAAATAATACAGAAGGAGGAAGTTCTTCAAACTCTGATGGCACATCGGTATATCTACCTCCTTATTCTACATTAGAACCAGTAAATATAATTATTACTGATATCTTAAATACTACACCTCCAATACCAAAAGCAAATGATAAACTAGATATTTGGATAAAACCAATAAATATATATAAAAAATTTACAGCAATTGGTGAATATTCATCTTCAAATATAAAATATTTCCAAAAAGATATCACTATCTCTATTCCATACTTAGATGAAAATCAAGATGGATATGTTGATAACACAAATATAAAAGAGAAAACATTAAAAATGTTTCATTTAAATGAATTAACGGAGAAATGGGAAGAACTTATAACATCCCAAGTAATTGAAACTGAAAACAAAGTAATAGCAAAAACAAATACTTTTTCAATATACGCTTTATTTTCAATTTCACCTTATAACAACAACACAACTAATATAATCGCTTTTCCAAACCCTTGTTATATAAAAAAAGATGGATATGTACGCATAACAAATCTCCCACAAACATCAAATAGTTTAAAAATTTTCATCTATACTATCGCAGGAGAATTGGTAAGAATTCTTAATGATTCCAATGAGATAAAGAATCAATCTGGAATCATTACAGCATATTGGGACGGATATACTGAAAATGGAAAAAAAGCAGCAAGTGGAGTTTATATTTATGTTGTTAAAGATAATAGCGAAATAAAAAAACGAGAAAAAATTGTAATTTTTTGGTAGATAGATGAATTTATTAAAAATGATTAATTCTACAAACAAACACATACTATAAAACATCTGCCACTTCATTTTTAAAAATAACATCAGATGTAAGATCTGCTGCTATGACGGATGCATTTTCTGCTGTTTGTAATGATATAAATAGTATAGATTTTAATCCCGCTGGTCTAATACAAATAAAAACAATCAAGCTTCATTTTCCCATGTTGAATGGTTTGAAAGATTCTTTTGCGTTTATAACAGCTTATCAAAAAATTGTATTAGGTGAAGCTATACATTATTTTCAATCGGAGAATTTTCATCTAATTCTTTTTCCCTTAATCTAACATTAAGTCATAAAATTAAAAACCAACTATATACTGGTATTAATTAAAGCTATAAGAGAAGAAATTTACAAAGAAAAAGTACACTATATGCAACAGATAAGGATTAATTTATCCTTAATATTACAAAATATAGGAAATAAAATTAAATTATATGAAAAATTATTGACTTCCCTCTGTTATGAAAATTGGAGCATATTACAAATTTTTATCAAAAATACATCTTTTATTAGATTATTCTAAATATTTTAATGACACAAAAATCATAGCAATTGGAAATGAATATGAAAATAAATAAGATTTCAATTATAAGAGCTGGTTATAAAATCAAAAAAATATTTATTACATCATCAGAAATATCAGGTGGAATAGGAATTAAAATTAATAATTTAAATGTAGATTATTCAATTAGTAATTTAGAAAATTTAGGAATGATTCATAGGATTTCATTACTAATCAATTCTAAAAATTCAACTAAAAATCAAATTAGGACTCAAAGTTCTAAACTAACTACCCAAAAGTCTCTTAAAAAATTTATAAAAATTCTATAGACTTTAAATAGAATAACTCGAAGTTATTGGGAGGGAAAATGAGAAAGGTATTTTTTATTTTGACTCTTATTCAACTCACTGTATTCAATATTAACGCAAGCGAAAACAATTTAAATAAAGATTTTATACCTCCAACAAAGCAAAACATAAAAGATTCTACATATGAAATAACAATTCCAAATCCTGCTGATTTATATCCATCATATCAAAATAATAACTATGGAGATAAAAAAGGTCCATCAGAAGCTCAAAAACAACTCATCAAATTAAAAAATAAATCTATATTAAAAAATAATAATATAGACATAAAATTTTCAAATCAACCAAATATCAAATATAGACCATATGCTGATTATGAAAAAACAGGATATTTAATTTTTACATCTGAATTTAGATTTAACTCAAAAGAAGCTAAAAAAATTTTAGCGAAAAACATACCGCAAGACGCTAAGTTAATATTAATAATAAACCCTTATAATCAAAAAGAGACAGATGAAGCACTATCAACTCTTACCACAGTAATACCAAGAAATAGGATTATTTTAGCAAGATTTACGGAATCATCTAAAGCATTTTGGGCAAGGGACGCAATGCCAATACCAGTTTTTTCAATTTTAGATAATTCATTTACAGTTATAGATGCAAAATACTATCATGAATTTAATCAAGATCAACAAGTAGCATCAATGTTTGGAGCAAAACTTGAAAAGCATGAATATTATTTTGAAGGTGGAAATTTTATGGCAAATAAAAATGGAGATTGTCTAATAGTAAACAATGATTATCATAGAGAAATCCCAGATTCAATATTTTCAGTATATTATGGTTGCAAGAAGATTATTAAACTTCCTTTTATAGAAGGGATTGGGCATGTTGATGAGCATGCTAGATTTGTAAACGACACTACAATTCTCACAGACCTTATACAATATAAAACAATTCTTGAAAAAGAAGGATTTACAGTAATTATGCTTCCAAAACCACAAGGAGCGTATGAAACATATGTGAATTCTGTAATAATGGATGGAAAAGCTATTGTTCCAATTTTTGGAAGTAGTACTGATTCTTATGCTTTGTCAGTATATGAATCAGTAGGATTTAAAGCTGAAGGAGCTCCTTCAAAAGATCTTTCAAACAAAGGAGAAGGATCCGTGCATTGTATAACAATGACATATCCACCAGTTCCTTTAAAAGAATTAGCAAAAGCGCTAAATATTGAAATTTTAGATAGTATATAATTTTCATAAGAAATTTATATAATAATTCTATGAAAAAGATTAAATCTGCTTTATATCCTGGAAGTTTTGATCCTCTTACTTTTGGACATTTAGACATAATTGAAAGAGCATGTCAAATCTTTGATAAACTTATTGTAAGCATTTTCGTAAACCAATCTAAAAAACCACTATTTACATTAGAAGAAAGAGTTGATATCCTTAAAAAAGTATTAGGTAAAAATAAAAGTATAATTATTGATTGTTTTGATGGTTTGCTTGTTGATTATATGAAAAGAAAAAAGATAAAAGTTATAATAAGAGGACTTAGAGCAGTTTCGGACTTAGAATATGAATTTCAATACGCAGCAGCAAACAGAACCTTAGATCCAGAAATAGAAACTATTTTTTTTATGCCAAGACTAAGATATTCCTATCTTTCATCTTCTGTCGTAAGAGAAATATTAAAATTTGGCGGAGATGTTTCTAAAATGGTTCCTCCCTATGTTATAGAAGTAGTAAAAAGGAAAAACAACAATAAAATTTAAATTTTAAATAAAATTAAAAAGTTTCCTTCCAATTTCATCAATATCCATAAATCCTCTAAAATTTTCAGCTCCATTCCAATAAGAAAAAATACCAACATAACTTGCTTCATGTTCATTTGTAGACCACTTTATATTACAAAATACATTAAAAGGTTCAAGCAAACTTATGCGTTTGTTTTTTATATCATCAAAATCTCTAAATGATATAAATATTCCAAAATTGTTAAAATATTTCTGTTTAAACAAATCATAATCTTCCACTTTTTCAGTTTCTTTACTGAAAACAAAAGCAGAAGATTTTGCATTTTTTATTGGTTCTATATTTAATACCTCATTTGCATCTCTGCCTAAAGAAAGCCCACCATTTGAATGATCTGATAACATTACAAACAAACTATCTCTATTTTTTGAAACATAGTTAAAGATAACTTTCATAACCTCTTTTAATTCTTTCATTTCATAAGCAAGACAAACTATGTCATTATCGTGTTCGCAATGATCTATTCTGCCAGATTCTACTATCATCAAAAAACCTTTTTTATTTTTAGAAAGAAATCTCAAAGAAAAATCAACTAAATAAGATAACGATGGTTCAGAATCCTTTCTATCAATCTCATAACTCATATGAGAATCTGAAAAAATACCAATAATTTTATTGACATTTATATCAATATCTTCTTTTTTTCTTACTATTTCATATCCATTTTTAAAAAGTTCTTCTTCTACTAAATTAATATATTTCCACCCACCACCTATAAAAAGATCAAAATTAGATTTTGGAATAAAATGAGCAATTTCATTTTCCATCTCTCTGTCAATATGATTTGCATAAAATACTGCAGGAGTAGCATGAGTAATTCGGGTATTTGTAATTATACCAACAGATTTTCTATTTTTCTTAGCTCTATAAGCTATACTTTCAAGTCTATTACCTTTCTCATCTATACAAATTCTTCCATTTAATGTTTTTTTTCCACATGCTATAGCAGTACCAGCAGCTGCAGAATCAGTAATATAATACTTAGAGTTAACTGGGTACGGTTTTACAATACCAAAATCTGAAAAATTTTTGAATTCTTCCATATTCCATAAAAGATCACCAAAACTCATTGAATTTATGCCCATACCGTCTGCTATTAGAATTATAATATCTTTTGGTTTGGAAAATAAATCTGTGCAAAAAATAAATAGTATTAAAATATATCTCATTAAACCTCCTTTTTAAATATCACTAAAATAATAATAAAAGTTTAAATTAGAAAAATTTTTAAACAATTTAAATTCAGATAAAAATCTTCTCTTTTTGTATAATTTAATATAATTCTTTGAATTAGTTTTAAGCAATAAAACTATTTTAAACTGATCATTTTTCATGTTTCAAACTCCTTATTAACATCATTATAAAAAAACTCAATAAAAGAAAAAGTATAAGATATAGCTAACTTTATCAAGTTTTTACTTATAAAATCTATACTTTCCTTATTCAAGGGATAATTCAAACCATCTTTATAATAATCAATCCTTCCTTTATTGTTGTAATAAAAATTACCATCTTTGTGATAACCATCTTCAAAATCATTAGGGAATCTTTTTGTTTCAAGAGAAAGATTTATAAAATAATCATCAAAGTTATCAAACTTATATTTTTTTATACCATCTAAATATTCATCTTTTACTACAAGCTCTTTATGAAATTTTTCATAATTATCGTCCAAGGGCCAAAAAGGATGAGGAGTATAATGAACATGAGCAGGAACGGATAAATCAGTAAGTATATGCAAAACTCTACCGAGATAATAATAAGATTTTCTTTTATCAATTTTATAATATTTAACAACAAATTTATTATAAATATATCTTGCTCTATTTAAAGCATTTGATTTGCCATAAGGTGGGTTACATCTATTCCAAAAAGATATATAGTCTGGATTGTAAGGATCATAAAAATGTTCAACAGAAGATACAGGTTTACAAGTATATAATTCACCAAAGAAATCATTAACACTATCCTCAGAGTAATCTTCTCCATTATAAATTCCAGCACCCATAATTATAAAATTTTTATAAAGATCAATCTCTTTCTTAATACTTTCATCAATAAAATTAAATGACTTTAAAATCAAATCTGCATGAGCCTTGAGAGAAAAACGAGTTTGAGAATATAAACATACATTCAAAAATACTGTAGTAAATAGTATCATAACTTTCATAACTACATTTTGGTAAACTAATGTAAAGATAAATAAAAATAAAGGTAAAAAATTCGTAAAATTTTTAACTAAATTCTAAAGTAACAAAAAATTTTATAATAAATAAATGTATCTGTTGTTAATTTTTTTTTGTTTAGCTTATGGAAATCAATTAAACATAGAGTTAGGTACTGGATTAATATATTCATCCTCAATATATAAATCAAAACAGGATAGAAAAATTTTTATTCCATTTATCAAAGCATCATATTCAAAGTTGTCCTTATACGGAACTGAAGTTTCATACGAAATTTTCAATACCAATAAAACATTATTTACAACATCTTTAAAATGGGAACCCAGTGGTTTTGATCCTGATGATGGATGGTATTTAAAAGGAATGAAAAAAAGAAAAGATGAAATAAATATAAGAGGAATTATCTCTTACAGAATACCATTAATAAGGTTATCATTTGAAAACTCATATAATTTAACAAGTTCAAAAAAATATTATTCATTTTCATTTTCGATATCATCAAGAATACCTATAAATAAAACAACAAACGTTATTCCTTCAATAAAAGTAGAGTATGAAAATAAGAATAAAGCAAACTACAAATATGGTGTTTTTTACTATGAGGAAACACAGGAAAGAAAACAATATTCTCCTAATGATACAATAATAAAATCATTAAATCTAAACTTAACAAAAAGATATGAAAAATTTGCAGTTATAATATTAAACTCTTTTAAGATTTTGTCAAAAGATGTAGAAAAAAGTCCCATAATATCACGAAAATTACAATTCACTACTATAATTGGGATTATTCTAAAAGAATTAAAATAAATAAAATTATATCTTTTTAATTATCTCAATTATAATCTTGGGATCAGCTTTTCCACCAGATTTTTTCATAACATAGCCAACTATAGGACCACTTGCTTTTTCGTTTCCTTGCTTAAAATCATCAAAAGCTTTAGGATGTGAAGAGATTGCTTCTTTAACCCATTTCTCTATCTCAGAAAAATCACTTATCTGCCTTAAATTAAGCTCATCAACCAAAATATTAGGCTCTTTTGATGTTTTTATAGCCTCCTCAAAAAGTTTTTTTGCTCCAAAACTTGAAATGTCGTTTTTAGAGAGCAATAAAGCAATCTGACTAACTATCTGCGGTTTTATATATAAAGATATTTCCTCTTCAGCTATGTTTTTTTCATTGATATATGCAAGAACTTGAGTATTTATTATATTTAATGCATTTTTAATTGCTTTCTCATCATGACAAATTTTAATAACTTCTTCAAAATAATTATAAAGAGACTTTGATGAAGTAACATTTTCAAGTTCATCTTCTTTTATATTGTATTTCAAGGAAATTTCTTTTTTTAACTGCAGTGGCAAAGTTTTTATAATAGACTTTGATTTTTCAACTATATCATCAGATACAACTATACTTACAAGATCTGGTTCTGGAAAGTATCTATAATCTTGAGTTGTTTCTTTGATTCTCATAGTAATTGTCTTAGATGAGTTACTATCCCAAAGCCTTGTTTCATGTTCAACAACACCTCCATTCTTAACAATATCAATTTGTCTTGATATCTCATAGTTTAATGCATCTTTTACTGCTTTAAATGAATTTAAATTTTTTATCTCAACCTTTGTTCCAAAACTTTGACAACCTTTTGGCCTTATAGAAACATTCACATCACATCTAAGTTCCCCCTTCTCCATATCACAGTTTGAAACATCAATCCATCTAAGAATTTTTTTCAATTCAACTAAGTATTTATATGCTTCATCAGGAGTTGAAATATCAGGATAGCTAACTATCTCAATTAAAGGAACTCCACATCTATTGAAATCTACTAAAGTATAATCAAGCTTTGTGCTACCTATAGCATGTAGAGATTTTCCTGCATCTTCTTCAATATGAACTCTCTTTATTCTTATTTTTTTAAATCCTAAATCTATATATCCTTCTTCGCAAAGCGGAAGTTCATATTGAGATATCTGATATCCCTTTGGTAGATCTGGATAAAAATAGTTTTTCCTAGCAAAAAATGAAAAAGTATTTATCTTCATATTAAGAGCTGAACCAACCATTACAGCAAGCTCTATAGCTTTTCTATTTGGAACAGGTAATGCTCCTGGATGTCCAACACAAACAGGACATATTGAAGAATTTGCTTGAGAATTTGTATCTACAACACTACAGGAACAAAACATTTTGGTTTTTGTTTTAAGTTGAACATGAATTTCTAAACCTATAACTGATTCAAACTCCATCAAATACCTCCATTAAAACTATTTTTTTAACATCTCAATCAACATATCTACCATCTTCTTATCAGATTCATATACAAGCATTTCTTTTGCTTTTCTTATATCAACCCATCTAACCTCTTCAATTTCGTTAGGAGTTTCAATTTTTTTCGTATCTTCTATAGGTTTCATAAGATACCAATAAACAGTCTTTAAAACTTTCTTATTTTCCCGACTAAATATATAATTATTTACAAAAAACTCTTTATCACTTTCTGTTATACATTTAACCCCTGTTTCTTCTAAAACTTCTCTTAAAGCTGTTTGAAGAGGAGTTTCATTTTTTTCAATATGTCCCTTTGGAAAAGTCCAAACTTTTGTTTTTGATATTGTATTCATAAGAATTAAAAGAACCTTACCATCTTTAACTACAACACCACCAGCTGAAACCTCTTTATCCACAAACCCTCCTAGAAATCTCGAACAACCAATCCTCACAAAAACGATTAGCGATAAACTGAATAGAATATCTAAAACCATCAAAACTTTTTCCATATGGAGCAGACAAAGCACATATACCACATAAATTCACAGGCACAGTAAATATATCATTAAGATACATTTTCAATGGATCGTCAATTTTTTCTCCTATTTTAAAAGGTTTT
>JANZZP010000049.1 GCA_026419335.1 Elusimicrobiales bacterium
TTATATAATTATGATAGTGGAAAAAAATTTATTTTAGTTGCTGCAACTGGAAATGATGGTATTGAGAATATAGCTATGCCTGCAAATTGTAGTGGAGTTGTTGCTGTTGGGGCTAGCGATGAATCAGATAATATTACTTCATTTTCTAATTATGGCAGTATAATGAAGATAAATGGCCTTTCTGCTCCAGGAACGAATATATTTACGACTTTACCAGGAATTGCTTGGGGATCTATTTATGGAAGTAATTTAATTAGTGGAACTTCCTTTTCTGCTCCTATGGTTAGTGCAGTTATGGGTGCTGTATGGGGTAGAAGACCAACTTATAATAATTCACAAGTTATTAATATTGTTAAAAAAACTGCAAGAGATGTAAATGAAGATGGACCTGATAAAAAATATGGATGGGGCATAGTTGATATGTATAAGGCATTATCTTATCTTGAAGCTGATTTAACTGAAAAAGGTATAAATTATGATTTAGTTGCTTGGCCTAATCCCTTTTATATATCTAAACATGGTTATATTAAATTTTTTGTTAAAAGTGATATGATATATCCGGATGACAAATTAATGATTTTTGATTTTTCAGGTGCGTTTGTAGCTTGGGTGGAGAAAGATTCAACAAAAGGTTTTTTATGGGATGGAAAAAATTCTGCTGGACATTATGTTGCTCCTGGAGCTTATATTGCTTATTACAAATCTGAAAAAGGTAGTGCTAAAACTAAATTTGTTGTTTTAAGATGAAGATTCTTTATAATGTTACAAGAAATTTAGTAGTTAGTAATAATTTGTCTATTGCTGATACGTTTTTCAAAAGGCTTTTTGGGTTAATGCCTAGAAAAGAAATGAAGGTTGGTTATGGTTTAATGATAGTTAATTGTATGTCTGTTCATAGTTGCTTTATGTCTTTTCCAATAGATGTGGCTTTTGTTGATAAATATTTTAGAGTTATAGATTTAATTACTCTTAAACCTTGGAGATTTTCAAAAATTTATTTTAATGCTAAACATGTTTTTGAATTTACTAGTGGTTATCTATATGATAAAATATCTCTTGGAGATGTTCTTCAAATTAGAGAGGGTAAAAATTGATGGCTATTGTACAGAAAAGAAAAAATTTTGAGGAGATATTTATAAATAATGGTTTAGTTAAAGATAGAGATGAATATCTTAATTATCTTAAAGAAGCTGAATCTGCAAAAAAAGATATTATTTCATATTTATGTGAAAAAAAGGTTATTAATGAGTTGAAACTTATCAAAATTTTAAGTTATGAATTTGGGTATAAAGCAGTAGATCTTTCAAAACTTGAACTATCACAAGATATTCTCTCAATTATTCCAGAACAGATAGCAAGAAAATATGTATGTATTGCTTTTCACAAAAAAGATAATGAACTACATATAGCTATGGCAGATCCTAGAGATTTTGTAGTAGTTGAGGATATATCTCTTAGGACAGGATATAATGTTATTCCCTACATTTCGCTCCCTCATTGGATAAATAAACTAATAGAAAAAGCTTATGGTGTTCAAACAGCAGTAAGTGTACAAAAAATAGTTGAGGAAATTTCTCAAAAAACTACAGAGGTTGAAATATCTCAACTTACTGAAGAAAAAAAAGATATAACTGATATAGATCCTTCTGCTCCTGAGGTTGAAAAAATAGTTAATGGTATATTTCTAACAGCATTAAGTATGCGAGCTAGTGATATACATATTGAACCGTTTGAAGATCCATCTGGTAAGAATTCAAGGATAATTGTTAGATATAGAGTTGATGGTAACTTAAAACCTGCTCCCTTCAACATCCCATGGAGTTTTAGAAATGCTGTGATTGCAAAAATAAAAATAATGACTAATTCTATGAATATTACAGAAAGAAGGATACCTCAAAGTGGTAGAATACAACTTATGGCTGGTGGGCGTCCAATAGAATTTAGGGTTGAAGTTATTCCAACAGTTTATGGTGAATCATGTGTTATGAGAATACTTGATAGAAAAGCAGTACAAGTGGATATAAAGAAATTAGGTTTTTTAGATGATACTTTAGAAACATTTTTGCATCTCCTTGAAGGGATAGGAGGTAAAAAAAATTTTGGACTTATACTTGTGTGTGGTCCTACTGGTTCTGGTAAATCAACTACTCTTTATGCTGCTCTTAATTATGTTAATAGACCAGATATTAAGATACTTACAGCAGAACATCCTGTAGAATATAATCTTGATGGGATAATTCAGGTTCCTGTTAATCCTGATATAAAGTTAGGAGAAAATAAGAAATTTGATTTTGCTCTCGCTCTAAGGTCTTTTTTACGACTTGATCCTGATGTAATAATGGTTGGTGAAATAAGAGACCAAGAAACAGCTGAAATAGCAATGGAAGCTGCTATGACTGGACATTTGGTTTTTTCTACAATACATACAAATGATGCCCCTTCAAGTGTTTCACGATTAATTGAAATGGGTATTCCAAACTATATAGTTGCTTCTACTCTAAAAGCAGTTTTAGCCCAAAGGCTTTCTAGAAAATTATGCGATGAGTGTAAGGTAAGTTACACAATAAAACCTGAAGAAAAAAAAGTATTTGAAGAATATGGGATAGGAATAAAAAATGATACTGTTTTATATATGCCTGGTGGTTGTAAGAACTGTAATGATACTGGGTTTAAAGGTAGAATTGGATTGCATGAACTTTTGGTGATGGATGATACATTAAGAGAACTTATACTTAAAGAATATGCTAGTGACCCTATTAAAAAACTTGCTATATCGAGAGGGATGAGACCACTTGTTATAGATGGTCTTATGAAAGTACTTAAAGGTTTAACAACAGTTAAAGAGGTTTTAGGTGGAACTGCAGACAAGTGAAAGGACTCAATTTTATAAAGATATACGCATAGAAGATTTTTTTGATATCTATTTTTATCATCCAATAGGTTTTAAATTTGCTTTGTTTTTTCGTAACATAAATCTTTCTCCAAATTTTGTTTCTGTAATATCTATGTTTGTAGGAATTTTGGGTGGATTTTTGATATATATGGATTATTTTTTATTTGGAAGTATTTTTATAGTTTTATCCAGTATATTTGATAGCACTGATGGACAGCTTGCAAGGATGAAGAATATATCTTCTTATTATGGAAGAATTATTGATGGTATTTGTGGATATGTAGTTTTTATTTCAGTTTATATTGCTATATATCTTAAATTTAAACATATTTATGGTGAGTTGAATTATTTGTTGCTTATGTTTATTGCTGGTGTTTCGAATATTATGCATAGCAGTGTGTATGATTTTTATAGAACTTCCTTTCTCGCAGTTAAAAAAAATGATTATTTATTTTTATCTAAATTGTATAAAAATAAGATTTCTTTTCTTTATTCTATATATCTTTGTTTTCAAAATATTTTAGTTGGGAAACATATTAAATTATTAAGAATCTTTGAATCTATGAATAAAAATCAAATTTTTGAGAAGTCAAAAAATTTTTATGAAGAGAATATGCTTTCAACCATGCAATTAGTAAATATACTTGGAGATAATTGGAAAATAAATGGTTTAATATTACTTAGTTTGATAGGGAGAATTGATTTATTTTTCTGGTATGTTATTATAATTTTAAATCTTATATTCATTATAGTTATTTTAATTCAAAGAAAAAAAGAAAGTGTAATTTTAAATTTTATAAGGGAGAGATTATGATTTTAAAAATACTAGTTTGTTTCTTTATGAATATCATCTTAGCATCTGATTATTCTGATTTTTATAATACTACTGATAAAAGTTTAATTAATGCATTTGCTAAAGATATGTCTTTCATAACAACCTCTTCTATTTTTTATAGTGGTAGAACATTAGGATTTGGTGGTTTTTCGGTTAATTATAAAAATTCTTATCTTGTGAAAAATTTGGCTAAAAATTCAGTTATTAAAGAAAAGGAATCTATAAATATTTCTTTTATCCAAATAGAAACAGGGCTTCCTTATCGCATAGATAGTTTTCTACGAGCTGGGTGGAGTGAGGGTTATAGTTTAATTGGTGGTGGTATTAAATATGGTCTTAAAAATGTTACTGATGAATTATATGGAATAAATATAGTAATATCTTTTTATTCGCATATGGGGCTTTATAAGCATTTTTATATATTATCTTTTGGTAGTCAATTATTGATATCAACAAAAATTTCTAATTATCTTATGCCTTTTATAGGAGGTGGTTTTGAGAATTCTAAATTTGTGGTTAAATCGCATTCAGATTCAACTTTAATAGGTGATAAGTTTTATAATACTTTATATAAAGGTATTTGTGGTTTAAGATTTAAATTTGGTTGGTTTAATTTTGCTACTTCTTATGAAATTTATAACTTAGGTCCTTACCTTTTAAGTGGAACTGCTGGCATTAGATTTTAATATTATATTCCTATTTCTTTTTTTGTTTCTCTTCTTATATCTCTTTCTTTTAAGTAATCTTTTTTGTTATATTTCTTTTTTCCTCGTGCTATTGCTATTTTCAACTTTGCCCAACCATTTTTTAAAAATAGTTCAAGTACAATTATAGTGAATCCCTTTTTTTCTACTTGAGATTTAATTCTTTTAATTTCATTTTTGTGTAACAATAACTTTCTTTTTCTAAATGGATCTAATATTATTGACGTATTATATTGATACGGTGTAATTTGCATCCCGTAAACAAATGCTTCTCCATTTTCTATTTTTATAAAAGCTGAGTTTATATTTACATGCTTTTGTCGTATAGATTTTATCTCCGGTCCTTTTAATTCTATCCCAGCTGTATATATATCAAATATTTCATAATCAAATTTTGCTCTTCTATTTGTGGCTATTAGTTCTACTTTTTCGTTTTTTTTCATAAAATATAATTTAGCATTTAGTTTATTTTGTGTCAAAACTGCCGAAGTGGCGGAATTGGTAGACGCGTACGGCTCAGGACCGTATATGTCCTAAAAGGACTTTGAGGGTTCGAATCCCTCCTTCGGCATTATAATAGGCGAGAGTATGATTGTTTATTTAATTGTTTTTTTAATTGGATTATGTATAGGAAGCTTTCTTAATGTTGTAATATATAGAAGTATTAAAGATATTTCAATTATATCCCCCCCTTCATTTTGTCCATTTTGTAAAACCCCAATTAAATGGTATGATAATATACCTATTTTAAGTTATATTTTACTTGGAGGCAGGTGTAGGGTATGTTCGTCTGAGATATCTATTAAGTATCCTATTGTTGAATTTTTATCTGGCCTTTTAACTCTTGTTTTTTATATTAAGTGGTGGTATACTAATCAATGGTGGTTTTTTGGTTCTGTTTTAGTTGTATATATTCTTATAGTTATTTCTGTTATTGATATTGAAGTAATGATGTTATCTGACTTGTTTTCTTATCTTCTTGTAATATTTGGATTTATTTTTTCATTTTCAAATCCTATGTTTGAAGGAAAGGTTTATGAAAGATTTTTGAGTTCTTTTTATGGTGTTATTTCAGGCGCTGGTTTTATGTATTTACTTCTAATTACTGCTAAGATGATATATAAAAAAGATGCAGTGGGTGAAGGTGATGTTTTTTTGCTTGGCGGAATAGGCAGTATTGTAGGTATTTATGGTATATTTGATATTATATTTATGTCTTCGTTAATTGGCTCTGTATATGGTGTTTATGCGATATTAACAAAAAACGCATCTAGATATTCAGCAATACCATTTGGACCTTTCCTTGCTATTGCCTGTATACTCAAAATATTTCATCCTTTTAGTATCACATCAGTATTTTTTTGAAGAATAAAAAAACACCCTCTCACCTTCATTTTGAGAGGGTGCTTTAAAAACACAGTTTTATTATATCAATTTACTTATTAATTAATAACTTGTCCAAGCATTTCCTTTAAGATCAGCAGCATTGCAGTTTACTCTTAAATCACCCCATGTGTTGCTTGTTGAAAGTCCATCATATGACCAACCACCGGCATTAGATACATTTGTTGCTGGTGAGTTGTGAACTACATTAGCAACTTCAGCACAGCCTGTTTTTGGAAGTTTTGTTACTGCGATTTCGCTGATATACTTTGGAACAAGTATTGATGTGAAAGTGTTAGATATATCAGTTCCGTTACTAGTCCCACTTGATACTTGTATAAACTTTCCCTCATTATCGCTGTAATATACTTGTAATGCTCCTCTTATTGCGGTTAATTGTCCTTTAGTTGCCCCCTCTTTTGATTTATCAACCATATCAGAGAATTTAGGGATTGCAACGGCAGCAAGTATTCCGATTATGACGACCACTATCATTAACTCAACTAATGTAAACGCTTTTCTCATAATTTCCACCTCCTCCTAAATATTATAATAAACTTTTACCATTTTTTAGTTATTATGTCAATAGTATTAAATTATTTTTAAATATTCACGGAAGGGGAGGGATTCGAACCCTCGATACGCTTTTGGCGTATACAGACTCTCCAGGTCTGCGCCTTAAACCGCTCGGCCACCCTTCCTGATTTTAGGTATTGAATTTTTAAATAAAAATAAATATGGTGGTTGGGGTAGGATTCGAACCTACGAAGGGCGAAAGCCCGACGGTTTTACAGACCGTTGCATTTGACCGCTCTGCCACCCAACCACTTCTTATATAGTATAACAAATTTAAAAACTTTCAGTAAAGTGTTAGATATTTTTTATTATATCTTTTAGCTCTTTGTTCATTTCACTTAAAATTTTTTTATATCTTAATATTTCTTTTAATTCTTGTCTTGGTGTGTTGTTTAATAATTTTTTTGAATGTAATATTTTTTTAATTCCTTCTAACGAATAACCATTTGAAATCATTTCCTTTATTTTTTCAATTATTTCTATATCTAATTGTGTATATCTACGATGTTTTGAATCAAGTCTGATTGGTTTGATTAAACCAATTTTCCTTTCCCAATATCTTAAAGTATACTTTTTTATTCCTGTTATCTTTGATGCTTCTTCAATTGTAAAGTAATTTTTTTTACCTGTCATCTAAAAAATGTTTTTGAAGGTTTAAATCTAACTTTTTTTAAAGGTCCAACCATTACTTTCTCATTTGTTTTTGGATTCCTTCGTATAGCAGGAAGATGTTCTACAACTTTAAAAGTTCCAAAGCCAGATATAACCACTTTTTCCCCCTTTTTTAATCTTTCCTTAATTATCTCAAAAATTTTATCTATGACATTTTGAGCATCTATTCTACGAGGGAATAAGTTAGATATTTCATTTATCATCTGTCTTTTGTTCATCTTCACCTTCCTTTTTATCTTTTTCTTCTTTTTTAGGTTGTTCACCTAAAATATCTTTTGCTGTTATAAAGTTTTTTAATTTTTCTTTGAAATCAGCAACTTCTTCCTCGCTTATTGGTTTTGTAACGACTTGTGTTGCTTCAAATATTTCACCAATTATATACATCGGGCATCCAGATCTAACAGATAATGCTATAGCATCTGAAGGCCTTGCATCTATTTGTATTACTTCTCCATTTTCTTTTTTAATATGTATTTTTGAAAAAAAAGTGTTATATTGAAGACTATCTATAACTATTTTCTCTACTTTCATTCCTGTTTGATATATAATTCTATATAATAAATCATGTGTCATTGGACGTGGGGATGGATATCCCGACATTTTTATAGCTATTGCTTGTGCTTCTATGGGACCTATCCATATTGGAAGTATTCTTATCCCATGAACTTCTTCTAGGAAAACTATTGATTCAGTTAAACTTGAAGCTATAGAGTATATTTTAACTTCTATTTCTTTTTTCATATTTCCTCTCTATTTATTATTATATTTTAATTCTTCACCTTTTATTAGCCTTTTAATATTTGGTATATGGGTAAAAAATATTATTATTGCAGTTAAAACAGTGAAGTATTTGAAAACAGTATCAAGTGGAGATATCAAAGAAGATATTGTAAATATTAAGGTTGAAGTTAATGTTGCTAATGATACGAAACCGGATATTCTTACCACTATAAAAAATATGATTAAAGCTAAAATTAACTGGTGGGCAGCTATAGCAAGAAATACTCCTGTGGAGGTTGCAACTCCCTTTCCACCTTTAAAATGTAGGAATATACTAAAGATATGACCGCCTATTGTAGCCATTCCACATGTTATTGCTAAATATGGATCTTGAAATTTTTTTAATACTAAATATACTGGTATAAATCCTTTTAACATATCTATTAAAAATGTAATAAGAGCTAATTTCCACCCAAAAATTCTATATACATTTGTAGCACCAGTGTTCCCAGAACCATAGTTTCTGATGTCTATTCCTTTAGTTTTACCTATAATATATGCTGTTGGGATTGAACCGAATAAGTATGATAATATTAAGATTATTATATTTTCCATAATTATATTATAGAAAACTATTTTGTAATATTTTTTCTAATCTTTTTTTGTTTTCTTCAGTTAGTTTAAGTAAAAGTGTTACATTTTTTTCATTATAATACTCATCAAGAATGAAAAATTCACTTTTTATTTTGTTAATTAAAGAGTTTTCAGTTATTGATAATTCTACTTTAAAATCTTTCCATTTTTGAGATATTTTTATATAGACAGTTTCTATAAGGTTATCTATACCTTCTTTATTTAATGCTGATATAAATATTGGGTTTAAATTTTCAAATTCTATTCTGTATTTTTCAATTCCTTTTACTAAATCTATTTTGTTAAACACGTTTATTAATGGTATTTGTGAAGCACCTATTTCATTTAATGTTTTTTTTACAACTTCATTTTGTTTTTTTATGTCAGCAGTTATATCATGTAAATGTATTATTAGATCTGAATATAATATTTCTTCTAGAGTAGCTGAAAACGCTGCTACAAGAAGATGAGGTAATTTATTAATAAATCCGACAGTATCTACAAAAATTGCATAAAATCCACCTTTTATTTTTATTCGTCTTGCTGTTGGGTCAAGTGTAGCAAATAAAAGATTATCTGAATATACATCATTACTTTTAGATAGTGTATTTAAAAGGGTTGATTTGCCAGCGTTAGTATAACCTACAATAGATATTATTGGAACTGGGAGTTGCATTCTTTGTGTTCTTTGAATTTGTCTGTGTTTTTTTATATTTTTTATTTGTTTTGAGATTTTTGAGATTTTTTCTCTTATTATTCTTTTTTCATATTCAATTTTTCTTTCTCCACTACCTCTTGTTCCTATCATTCCATATTGTTGATCTAAATAATATTCGGACCCCTTTATTCTTGATAAATTATATTTTAAATTAGCAAGTTCAACTTGTAATTTTCCTTCTTGGGTTTTTGCTCTTTGTTTAAATATTTCTATTATCAAGAATGTTTTATCTATAACTTTGACATCCCAATTGTTTTCTAAATTTCTTGTTTGAGAATACGATAAGTTTTCGTTAAAGATAATAAGTTCGTATTTTTCTTTCTTTATAATTTCATTTATTTCTTTTACTTTACCACTACCAATATAAAATGCTGGTGTAATTTTATCTAATTTTATTATAATTACATCAGAGGTGAAAATACCATAAGTTTTAAGAAGATTTTTTATTTCTTGAGACTCATATTCAATAGAAGTATCTTCTTTCTGAAAATATTTTTTAATTATTAGTATTAATGCTTTCATAATATTTCTTAGAAATGGTTTCTGCTATACTTTCAGGTTCAAACTCTCTTTCATCATTTATTTCTATTATCATTTTATGATGATATCGTTTAAACCATGTATTTTGTCTTTTTGCGTATTGTATAGACTTTGTTACTATGAGTTCAATTGCTTTTTCTCTCGATATAGAAGATGAGATATATAAGATTATTTCTTGATATCCTAAAGATTTTAATCCTGGAGCATCTTCTGGATAGCCATTAGAAAGTAAAAATTTAGTTTCTTCAACCCATTTATCAAAATAATCAATTGTTCTTTTTTTTATTCTTTCATATAAGAGTTTTTTATTCCATATTAGGAAAATTGAAAATATATTTTTCATTTTATTTTCAAATAATTTGTTCGATATCAACAAAGAATATGGTTTAGATGTAAGTATAGATACTTCTATAGCTCTTATGACCCTTTGAATATTATTTGGATGTATTTTTCTGGCAGATATGGGATCTAATTCCTTTAATTTTTCATGTAATTTGTTTTTTCCGTATTTCTCTGCATATTCATATAGTTCTTTCCTAATTTCAGGATCTTTTTGCGGTAAAGGATCTAATGGATTGAAAAGAGTATTTATATATAAACCTGTTCCTCCACATATTATTATATTTTTAGTTTTAATTAATGATATTGTTTGTTTAAAGTCGTATATATATCGAGCAACATTATATGATTCTAATGGATCTATAAAGTCGACAAGATGATATGGGACAAGACCGACTAAATAAATTTTTCTATCTGGGGTTTGTAACCACTTACCTAATGGTTTTGAGGTCCCATAAGTAAGGTGTTTATATATTTGTCTTGAATCAGCAGAAATAATTTCAGCCCCTATTTTAGTAGCGAGTATAAGAGAAATTTGAGTTTTCCCACTTGCATTTGCGCCACATATTATTATTGGTTGTTCAAAATCAATGAACATCTATCATTCTTTAAAATATTGATTGCATTTTTGTGGTTTATTACACAAAATATGAGCTCTACATTTTTCATCACATACATCAGGAAGTTTAAGAGATATTCTTATGTCACAATCAAGATAATCGTTGGCCATTGAATTTATTTTATTTGCATTTTCTTTTGATATTTCTGTAAAAGATATTCCCATCATATAAACTTCACCTTTTTTCCTTATCCATGCTATTTTCCCTTTTACTGGTATATATTCTTTACCAAGATTTAAAACCATATTTAATTCTTTGGTATGTGGTGGTTCAAGAAATATTATTATTCTCATACCCCCTGCAGATAAATCTGATAGTATAGCTGGTTGTGAAAACTTATTTTGTTCTTGTCCAGCAAATTCTATTTCAACTGGTTCAAGTATTCCGTGTAGAATTGGTAATCTTACATGTTTTCTTCTTTCTTGTTTATGAGTCATGTTGTTCTCCTTACAATTAATATATTATTGATTATATTTTCTATCTTACACATAGAAATATCTCCAACTTTATATTCTTTATTATCTATTATACAACAATTGTAACCGCTCAAACTCTTTCCTTTTCCATTTTTATTTATTAAAATTACTGATTCTATAGTATTTAGCTTTTGCTTTATAACTTTTGTCGCAACTTCTTTTGCTTTGTTTAAAAGAATTTGATGTCTTTTTTTTAGTTCATTTGATGATATAGTTAATGGGTACGAATTTTGAAATCTTGGTGAATATTTAAAACAATATACCATAGAAAATAATAATTCGTCTATAGAATTTAAAGATTTTTCGAAATCATCTTCTGTTTCAGATGTAAATCCTACTATTATATCGGTAGTTATAGATGTAGTTTTATCTATTGATTTTAATGTTTTAATTATTTCTTTAAACTGTGCATAAGTATATCCTCTTTTCATTAGTTTTAATATTTTGTCAGAAGCACTTTGTAATGGAAGATGTATATGCCTTGTTATCTTTTTATTTGTTTCAAATTCTTTGAAAAATTTTTCTGTGAAAAATAATGGATGTGGACTCATAAATCTTATAATTTTTATTTCATCTATATTTGATATTTCTTTTAATAAATCTGTAAAATCATATTTTTCGTATCTATAAGAGTTTACAATTTGTCCAAGTAAAGTTATTTCTTTGGTTCCATTTTGGGCTTTTATTTTAATATCTTTTATTATCTGATTGAACTCTATGTGATTAATATTACCTCTTACAGATGGAACTATACAATAGCTACAATTCATTGAACATCCTTTTGAAATTGTTTGATATTCAGAGAAGTCATAATTTTCTTCTTTTAGTGAGTTTGATGATA
The DNA here is from genome assembly GCA_026419335.1 of Elusimicrobiales bacterium. The sequence continues at coordinate 11,951 of JANZZP010000049.1, forward strand.
TATTGATTAATTGATCTAAAATTTTAAAAATCTTATTATATGATTTTGCTCCTATAATATAATCTATGTGTTTAAATTTTTTATATAAAATGTCTTTTATTCTTTCGGCAGCACATCCTGTTACTAATAATTTATTATTATTTTTTTTCCACTTTTTTAGAGTGCCTATTAAACTTAATGCTTTATCTTCGGCATGTTGTCTTACTGTACATGTATTTATAATTATTATTTCAGCATCTTGTTTATTAATTGTTTCTGTTAGTCCTTTATTCAAAAGAAATCTTTTTATTTTGTTAGAATCATCTTCATTCATTTGACAACCAAATGTAATTATTTTAAATCTTTTCATATTTTTTCATTATATCTATATATTCTTTATACAATATTTCAGGAATTTTACCTTTTGATAACATTTCTTTTACATAGCATCCTGGTTCAGATATATGTTTACAATTTGAAAAACGACATTCCAATGCGTATGCCATTATTTTAGAAAATTTTTCTGTAATTATAATATCTTCATTTACGAATGTTATTCCTGGAGTATCTATAACTATATGATTGTTATCCAAAATTATTATTTTTCTTGTTGTTGTAGTATGTCTTCCTTTATATGTTTTTTTGTTCACATCATATGTTTTTAAAATTTTTTTACCATATAGATTATTTATTATAGTTGACTTACCGGTACCAGATGGACCTATAAATGTTGAGGTTTCAAAAGGAATTAATTTTGATTTTAGTTTTTCATAACCTATTAAACTTATGGAATCAAGGGTGATTATTGAAGAAGGTGTAAATCCGATATCATCCTGTATTTTTAATAATATTTTTTCTACTATGTCTTTTTCTAATAAATCCATCTTATTTAAAATTATAAAAGTTTTAATATTTTTATTAATATTTAAAGTTAAGTATTGTTTGATTTTATCTATATTAAAATTAACTGGGTCTAAACTGAATGTTAGAAATAAATTATCAACATTTGCTACAATGGGTTGGATACCTTTATATGGATGATTTCTAAATATAAGTGTTTTTCTTTTTATTATAGAATTAATAGGAAATTTATTTGAATTTTTATCTGCTAATATTACCCAATCTCCAACTACAGGTATATCTTGCTTATTTTTTATTTTTTTCTTAAAACTGCCACTTAATATAGCTATTAAAGTTTCTGAGGGAGTTATGGCAGCATCATATATAGAACTGTATTGAGTAATTATTCTTGCAGGGATTAGTTTTTTATTTTTTGTTATTTCTTTTTCTATGTTTGATAATATATAATAATCTGCTCCTAATTTTTTAAGTTCTTTGGCATTGAATTTAAACATAATATATAAACTATATTTTACAAATAATAAACTCTTTTCTTTGTTATCAGGTATATTTATGAGTCAAAATTAATGATAAAAATTACCTTTAAAAAATTACTTTACATCTTCTTCTTTTAGATGTTAGATATGTGTTTTCTCCTGTTTGAATTCTTGCTATTATTTCATGATTCCCTGGATTTATATTATACCAATCAAACCACCAATATCCAACAGATTCTCTAGCATTCACCCAAGGTCCACCGTCAATTGATACCTCAACTTTTGATGTAGGGCTTGCTCCTATCCTTATTGTATAGTGAGATGAAGTAATTGTTTCTTGGTGTTTTGGATAATCAATAACTACATAAGTATTTGTGTTATTTTTTAGTTGTTTTTTAGTATTTTTTAATGCTGTTCTGGGCATATTGTTTTCCTCCATTGTTTTAATATCTAACGTGAGAGATTTAAGCTCTTTCATGATTTGTTGTAAAAAAGCTCCTTCTTTTTTTTCATGTATCATTATGCATTTTCTTCCTTTTTTCATCATAGCTAAAAAGTCTCCTTGTGCTTGACTTATACATATTTTTTTAAAGCTTAAATCCTCCCCTAATATTTTTATATCTTTTTTTGGTTTAGAAGTCAATATTATAAATGTTCCTGAATTTTTCCCTCCTTTAAAAAGTTGTCCTATTGAATGAAGATATCTTGGTCCATATACAGTAATTGTTGGTATTGATGTTTTTTCTATTATAAGTCGTTTTATTTTTTCAAGTAACATTGTATTTTTAGTATTTTCGTCTATATAGGCACAAAAAGCTATATATCCGTTGTCGTTGGTGTTGTTAATTATATCCCATAATATATATTTTTCTTTTATATTTTTTATGTTTGCTGTATATATATTTATTTTAGAAGTATTAATTTGTGGAATTAATTTGATTTTTTCTGATTTTAAAATTTTTTGTGTAAATTCTTTTGTAAACTGTACATCAGGTTGATCAAATGGATTAATCTTCATTATATGTCCACATAATGCTGTTGCTATTTCCCAACGATAAAATTCTTTTGCTATATCATATATATCATCAAGATAAATTTTTAATAAAGGATGTCCGCTTTTTATTATTTGATTTATTTTTTCTTCATTTTCAGGGAAATTTTTAAGTGTTATTACTACAAAACATCTGTCATTTGAATAAGATGATGGTTCATAAATTTCATAATCTATAATAGGTAGAATTCCTTTACCCTCTTTACCGGTTGATTCTGCGATTAATTGTTCAACCCATAAGCCAAACCTTTGTAGTTTTTTAGGGACAATTAGTGTTAATTTATCTTTACCATTTAAATATGATAATCCTAAAAAAGCTCCTAATACAATGCCGGGAGAGTTGTCTTTATTAAGCTCTGACATTGCGTTTTGAGCATTTGTTATTAATTTAGAAAGATTTGCTTGAGTAAAAGATGCTGGGACAAGTCCAAAATACGAAAATACAGAAAATCTTCCACCTATATCTGATGGGTTTATAAATATCTTTCTAAATTTATATTTTGTTGCAATTTGTTCTAAAGGTGTGTTTTTATCAGTAATTGCTACGAAACTTTTTCCTGGTTTTTTAACTTTGTTTTTTAATAAATTAAAAATATATTTTAAATGACTGATGGTTTCAAGAGTAGTACCTGATTTGCTTGATACAATAAATATAGTTTTTTCTAACTTTATGTTTTTGATTATCCTATTTATCCAGTCTGGATTTGTTGAATCTAAAACATAAAATTTTATTTTTTTATTCTGTCCAAATACATTTACTATAACTTCACTTGCTAAACTTGAACCTCCCATTCCTAAAAGTACTACATCTCTAAATCCTTCTTTTATTATTTCATCTCTGAAAGATTCTATTTCTATGAGTTTTTCTTTTATCTTGTTTGGTATTTCAAGCCAGCCAAGAGAATTCTTTATTGTTTTTATGTCTTGAATATCTTTTTTCCAAAGAGTAACATCTTTTAAAAAAAGCCTTTTTATAAAGTTTTCTTTTTCTATCTTGGTTATTAAATCTTTTATAGGAGCATTGTATATTTGCATTGTAATTTTTTGTGATGAGATGTTTTTGATTTTATTCTCAATAGCTTTTAATATATTATTGTAAGAACTTATAAATTTTTTAATTCCTTCCATAAGTAATTTTTCATATACCTTTTCCCAGTTAACTCCAAATGATTCTATTTTTTCATATATATTATGTGCTTGTGAAATTCTTGTTTCTATTTTTTCATCATTTATGCTTCCATGTTCAAAAAAGGCATATATAGTTTGTTGCGGGGCAGTGTTTATTGTGTATGGAAGGCATAGTTCATCGAGATAATAAGAATCTTTCATTAAAGGTTCTTTTGTGCTTGTGGAAGCCCATAATAATTTTTGTGGCTTTATTCCTAATTCTTTGTATTTTTTAAAATCATCAGAGTAGAATTTTTTAAGATATATTTCATAAACAATTAGAGATACTGTTACTGCTGCTTTTCCTTTAAGCATGTTAATTTCATTTATTTTTTCAATATCTGTTATTGAGTTAATAATATTTGAAAAAATATTTGTTACTTCTGTATCTATTCTACTTACAAAAAAACTAGCTACGGAAAAAATATTTCCAGAAATATTATTTTCTATCCTCCATTTTATAGCTGATAAATAAGCATCAGCTACTTTGCTATATATTTGAGGTGAAAATATTAGTGTCATGTTTACATTTATTCCCTTTTTCAATAATTCTTCACCTGCTATTATTCCATTTTTAGTTGCTGGTATTTTTATCATTAGATTTTCTCTATTTATCATTTCCCATATTTTTATGGAACACTCGATAATAGAGTTAATATCATCTATTGTTGGTGGTATTTCAATGCTAACAAATCCATCAGTAGCGTTAGTTTTTTCATAAACATTTTTAAGCAAGTCACATGTGCGTTGTATATCTTCTATCATAAGTGAATAAGCAATATCTTGAGTTTTTGTAAATCTTTTTGCTGCAATTTGTATGGAATCATCATAGGAATTAGAATTGAGTATGGCGTTTTCGAATATAGTAGGATTTGAAGTTAGACCAACTATATCATATTTTTCTATCATATTAGCGAGAGTTTTATTTAAAATCATATCTCTACTTATTGAATCAAGCCAAATTGATTGTCCGATTTCTTTAAATTTAGAATAAAGTTCCATTTGTTCTTTTAAATTCATTTTTCCTCCTCTATAAATTTAATTTTATTTAACCTTCTTATATATCTTTTTTCCGGTATGAATTTTGCCTTTATAAATCTTTCTACTATTTCTAAAGCAAGATTACTACCTATTATTTTAGCTCCCATACATAACACATTCATATCATCATGTTCAACTCCTTGATGTGCAGAGTATGTATCATGACATACTGATGCTCTTATGCCTTTTATTTTATTTGCAGCAATAGATGCTCCTACCCCACTCCCACATATGATTATTCCCTTTTCAGCATTTCCTGAAAGTATTTTTTTAGCAACTTTTTTGGCAAAATCTGGATAATCTGATTTAGTTTTAGGATTGTTAGTCCCTACATCTATTACTGTATATCCTTTTGATTTTAAAAAATCTAAAATTGTCTTTTTAAGTTCATATCCGGCATGGTCATTTCCTAATGCTATTTTCATATTTAGTTTCCTCCTTAATATTGAGAATATAATTATTTTTAATCCATCCTTTTATATTTTGTCCTGGTATTCCTATCTCAGAAAATTCTTCACCTTTATTTAGTAATATTACTATTTTAGCTTTAGGTATAGTAGCAAGTATGGTAAATTTAGTATTTGGTCCACTGAATATATCTGTTTCTTCTATTATGACAGCTGGCATATAAAAAATTGAATTTTTTCTTAACATATACCAGCTACCAAATATAATAATACTTAGAATAGATATTAAAAATAGCTTTTTTAGGAATTTTGATTTTAACAAAAAAATCAATAAAGTTATAGTTAATAGAGTTAATGATAAATGAATTAATACTCTTATTTCCATATCACTTAATAGGTAATATATCCTATATAAGATATCGGGTATTTCATTTGAAAATAATTCATTTCCTGTTTCTATAGAAATTTTTTTAAGGTTTGAGAGATTATATGATATTCGTGGGTTAATAATAAAAGCTTTTATATAATATACAAGCGCCATTTCTTGTTTCCCAAGTTTATAATAACAATTTGCTGCGTTGTAATAAAGATATGGGTTTAAATTTTCCTTTTCTATGGCAGAAAGATAAATATTTAGAGATTCTTGATATTTGTTTTCTTTATATAATCTAGATGCTTCATCTATATTTTGAGATGTTAAAAATAAAGCTGTATATAATATAATTATAAATTTCACCTTTTCATCTCCTTATCTATTTTTTTTATTATTATTTTTAAATTTTCTACTAGTGATTCTATCTCTGAATTTGATACTTGTGTTTTAGTAAAATTTAAAAGTTCTATTTTATTAATTATTTCTTCAAGTTCATTTAATATCCCATCTGATATTAATGGTTCTTTCTCTTTAATCATATGTTTTATTTTGGCAAATGAAAGATGAGCAATATTCTCGTTTAATTTATCTGAAAAGTAATCATGTATAGTATCATATATTATAGATAATCTTTTTTCTGATGGTTGTTTGCTTGCTTCTTTGATTTTCCTCTCAAAGTTAGAGTATGCTTTTTCGTATTTTTGAAAATGTGATTTGTCTGATGAATTTATTATTATTTTTACAATAATAAATATTATTAAAAGTGAAATTGTAATAATTTGAATAATAAATGTTATGTTTGATATTTTATTTATAATTATATAATATAAAGTAGATGATGGTATTTTTTCATATATATAGTTAATATCTTCCCCTTTTGCTGATATTTCAGATTTACCTTTTGATGTATCAAAATCATAAGTTTTGCCAGTTTTTCCTTTTAAAGCAGTTATCTTAAGTGGTTGAGTAGTTATTGTTTCATAGTTTTTAGTGTCTATATTAAAAAAGGTAAATTTAATCCCATCTATATATATGTTACCTTCAGTTAAAGGAGTAGTAATATATGTAAATTTTTTAGTTCCACCTATAATATCGTTGTTTTTAGAATTAGTTTCTGATGATAGTATGTCATATATTTTAAGTGATTGATGATTTATTTGCGGTGGGGTAATTTGTTTAACATTCCCTTTGCCTGATATTTCAATTGTAATATTTATAGGGTCTCCTGCGTGTGGAGTAGTGTTATCTATTTTGGCTGTTATAAAAAAATTTCCAACAGCTCCTGAAAAATCCTTTGGTGGTTGAGGTAGGTCTAATATTTCTATTTCTATAGGTTTGGTTTCAAGAGTTATATCTTGTGTCCTAGCCATTTGTGAAAAGAATTTTTGAATAAAATTTGGGTCAAATGGATCAAATACTGTATCTTCTTGTATAGGTGCAATAATTTTTGCTGACGAAATCTTTGCTTTTCCAGCTATGATTCCGAAAAGAGCTGTTTTTGTTTCAGCAACATAATATCTGATACCATTTATTATTTCAGTCCCTGTTCTTATTGGTGGTAGATCTTCAGAGATAAGATTAGAATAAGTTGGTGGATAATATTGTGGATTTGAAGCGACTGGTAATGCTGTATAAAATTTTATTGATAAAGTTATTTGTTCTCCTATATATGCTGTTTTTTTATCCACAGTAGCTTTAGCAAAGATGAGATTTTCTCTTGAAATATTCGAATTTTTTTTATCTTGAATCTGTTGTGTTTTTTGCTGAGTTTTTGTTGTTTGTTGTGATGATATTGATGGAGCAGTTACCTCAATTTCTATTTCTTTTGTAAAATATTTTTCTTTACCTGTAAATATTCCTATTTTAGGTATTATAAACTTCCCAGTTCTTTTTGGGATAAGAGTATATGAAAATTCTATTGTAGTACTTATTTGTCCATTTATAATTGATATATTACTGCTTTTACCTGATTGGTATATATTAAAATCAATAAAATTAGGTATATCTGGTTTAATATTTGTTATGTTTTCTCCGCTTACAGATATAGTGAGTGTAAAACTCTCATTTATTGGTACAGTTTTTTTATCGACCCATGCAGTTACTACAATTTGACAATTAATATGCTTAGTTAAAATTATTAAGAATAAAAAAATTCTACCAATCAAATTCATTTTTTATGTCTCCCTTAGCTTTCTGTTGTTGAGCTGCTTTTTTCATATTTTCTCTTTCCATATTTTTAATCATTTCTAAAAATTTTTCAGCTTGTTTTTGAGCTTGAGAGGATGATTGTATATTTTGCTTTTGCTCATTGTTGTTTTCTTTTTTATTATCGCCGCCACCACCTTCTTTTTTTTCATCTTTTCCTCCTCCTTGAGATGATGATGACGAAGATGATGAAGATGAGGAAGAATTTTTCTTTTTTAATAATAATTCTAAATTATATTTTGCATCTTCATTTTTAGGATTTTCAAGTATTGCCTTTTTATAATATTCTATTGCTTTCTCAGTATCATTCTTCATATAGTAAGCGTTACCGGTGTTGTAAAGTGATTGAGATATAAGTTTTTTATTTTTAATTGAGTCATAGATTTTAATTGCCTCATCATATAAATTAAGTTTATATAGAGAGTTAGCAATATTAAATTTAATTTTTTCATTCGATTGGTCAGATTCTAGCGCTTTTTTATAAATGTCGATAGATTTTTGATATTCTCTTTTTTTATAAAATTTGTTACCTTTTTCAGCCTTAAATTCAGATGTTATATCAAATGAATAAATATTTATCGATCCAAATATTATAAAAAGTATGACAATCAACTGTTTTGGAATCTCCATAATAATAAATTCTACAAAAATTAGAATAAATGCTATTATGAGAAAATATTGATATCTATTTTTATAATATTTTTCCTTTTCAGATATTTTTGATATTTCACGTTTTTCTATAAATTTTTTTATCTCAGAGGTAACAAATTCAGGGGTAGTATATCTTATGTATTTACCACCTGTATGATTTGCAATATCTATTAGAGTTTTTTCATCTAATCTTGATATTACAGTTTTACCAGTAGAATCTTTTTTAGGTTCACCTTTTTCAGCATCATATATAATATCTCCATCTGGACTTCCTATTCCTACTGTTATAAATTTTATTTTTCCTTTTTCTATTTTGGAAAGGGCATATTGAACCTTTCCTGAATGATCTTCTCCATCTGTAAAAAATATAACTAATTTCTCTCCTGTATATGAAGATAAATATTCATATGTTGTTAGTATTGCATCTGCTATATTGGTACCTGGATATGGTAGCATGTCTGGCTTTAAAATATCAGTAAAATATAATATAGCATCTGTATCATCTGTTAGAGGGCATTGAATATATGCTTTATCTTGAAATGCTATTACCGTTATTCTATATCCTTTTATTCCCTCTGATATAGATTTTAGTACAAGTTTAACACTTTCAAGTCTATTTGGTTTTATATCTTGGGCAGACATAGAAAGAGAGGTATCAACTACAAATGCGATATTAGCTCCGTACAATGGTTTTTCTCTATATTCTATTCCCCATTGTGGTCCAAGTATTGATATCAAAAGAAAAAAGAATGCAATAATTATTAATATATCTTTTATTTTTCTTTTATCTTCTAAATATGAAGGAATTATTTGAGATATTATATCTGGATCAAATATATCTTCAAGTAATCTTTTTCTACGAGCAGAAAGTTTTATGTATATTATTATAAATATGATATATAGTATTAATGAGGGTATGAAAAGATTTTGATATTTAAATATATCCATATTCTAGGGAATCCTTAAAAAAAATGTTTTTTCTGAAATAATTGTTAGAGTTATTATTAATATAGCAGCTATTAAAAAAATATGATAAAGATCTGAAACTTCTACTCTATATCTTATTTCAAATTTTGTTTTTTCAAGCCTATCTATTTCAGAATATATATTTGAAAGTTCTTCATTTGAAGTAGCTCTGTAAAATTTTCCATCAGTTATTTTCGCTATTCCTGATAATTGTTCTTCATTTAAGTCATCTTCTATTGTTACATATGGTCTAAAAGGATCTCCTGTTGGAATTTGTGCAGGACCTTTTTTAGCTGTTCCAATTGTGTATATTTTTATCCCAAATTCTTTTGTCATATTTGCTGAGGTTAACGGATCTTGTACAATTCCAGTGTTTGACCTTCCGTCAGTTAGTAGAATCATTATTTTTGTTTTACTTTTAGATCTTTTAAGATGATTTAATGCTATAAGTATAGCATCTCCTATTGCAGTCCCATCTGATTTAGTCATTCCTAATTGAATTCTTTTTAAAAAACCTATCACTGCTGAATGATCTAAAGTTAATGGACAACTTAAAAATCCTACTCCTCCAAATACTACCAGTCCAATTCTGTCATTCTTTCTTTTTAATACAAATTCTTCTGCTGCTTTTTTAGCTGCTTCAAGACGATTAGGCTTTAAATCTTCTGCTGCCATAGAAAGGGAGGTGTCTATAACAAGCATAATGTCTACACCTTCTGTTGGTGGAATTTCTTGCCTTAAAATGTGTTGAGGCCTTGCTAATGCTACAATAATGAGAAGCAGTGAAATGAATCTCCCATACATAGGAAGATTTTCAGCAATCAATATATTTAAAGAATATGGTTGTTGAATATTTAAAGGAAAGTTTATTTTAAAATCTTTTCTAAATGAATTTGAAAGTATATATGAGAAAATAATTATGAGTGGAATAATAAGAATAAAATAGTATGGACTTGCGAATTTCATTTTTTTATTGCCTCATTTTTAAGTTTTTCTTCTTCTTTTCTTTTTTCGACTATATATTGATTTGCCATTTTTATTAAGTTTTCAGCATCAAGTGTGTTTTTATTTATTCTCTCTATCTCAGGTATATATTTAGCGAATTTTACAAGATCTGAAATTTCTAGAAATTCTCTAAGAGGGATAATTATTTCTATTTTTAGATCATTTTTAAGTTTTTTTATCAATTCATTTGAAGTCATTTGAGTAGCTGAAATAAAGAATTCTTCTTCTATATATTTTCTTACTATATCAGAAAGTTCTGTGTAATACTCTTTAATTTTATCTTGTTCAATTAATTTTTTGGAAATTAATTCTTTTATTTTGTCCATAGCTCTCTCATATGGAGTTCTTGTGTCTAGTTGTGACATAACAACAAGTTTTTTCTTTTTATTTTTTGTTAAAATTCTAATTAGTATATATGCAGAAATTAATATTAAAACTATAATTAATGCTTTAAGCCACCATAGAAATTCAACTATTGGAGCAATATCTTTAATTTCATCAGTTTCTTTTGGATTATAAAGGGGTTTTATTTCCAGAGGTAGAGGAGGAGTTTTTATTTCTCTTAAATCCCCATCAAGTGTTATAGTTATAGATGGTAGTGTAGACACGCCAACATTAAATGCTATGAGTTCGGTTGTGATTTTATTTTTTTTTATTTTGAATGATGTACATATATAATCAGAATTTTTTAGTGTGTCTGTATTTACAGATGTGATATTGTAGGTATTATTATCAATTTCAATTATAAGTGAAAATGGTGTTGAAAATTTTATTTCTTTTGGTTTTAGAATTTTGAGTTGTTGTGAATTTAGTTCAATATTAAAAACAAATAATATTATATATATAATTCTAAATCTCATGCTGATGCCTTTATTTTTCTGTTTTTAAAAAATTTTATAACAGTTGTGAATATATCAGATTGTGTTGTAATCTCCATAAAATCTATACTAGAAGAACGAAAAAGTCTTTTAAGATTTTCTTGTTTCTGATTTTGGTAAGAGTTATATGAATTTATTATGTATTTATCTGAAAGATCTATTATTCCCCATTTTTGTTTTTCTTCATCAAAGTAAGATATAAAAACTGGATAGTTTCTTAGTTCTATCTCAAGAGGGTCATTAATTATTACTGGAATTAAATCATGCCTTTGTTGGGTTATTTTAATATCTTTTTCAAATCCTTCATCTTGAAAATCTGAAATTAAAATTATGACGCATTTTCTTTTGACTATTTGATTTATTTTTTTAAGAGCATTTGATATATTTGTATAAGGGCTTTTAGGATGATAAGCTATAATTTCTCTAATAATTCTAAGTACGTGATTTTTACCTTTTTTAGGAGGAATATAAAGTTCTGTTTGATCAGAAAATAAATATAAGCCTATCTTATCATTGTTTTTTAGTGCTGCAAACATAAATAAAGCTGCTAGCTCTGCTGCAAGCTCATTTTTAAGTTTTCTCTTAGTTCCAAAAAATAATGATGATGATATGTCTGTTGCTATTATAATTGTAAGTTCTCTCTCTTCATTGAATTTTTTAACATACACCTTTGAAGTTCGTGCAGTTATATTCCAATCTATAGTTCTTATATCATCGCCTATCGTGTATTCTCTTACTTCAGCAAATTCAATACCTTTTCCTTTAAAAACGCTAAGATATTGACCACTAAAACTTTCGCTTACTAATTTGCCTGTTCTTATTTCAATCTCACGTACCTTTTTTATTATTTGAGCTGTATTTAGTTTCATTTTAGGGTACTTCTATTGTTTCAAATATCATCTTTATTATTGTTTCTGATGTTATTTCTTCAGCTTCAGCTTCGTAGCTAAGGAGTATCCTATGTCTAAGCACATCAAAACTAATGTTTTTTATATCTTGCGGTGTTATATATGCTCTACCTTCTATAAATGCGTATGCTTTTGCTGCTTGAATAAGAAAGATAGTTGCTCTTGGGCTTGCACCATACCTTATCCATGGTTTGATTTTATCTAATTTATACTTTTCTGGAAATCTAGTAGCATTTACTATATCAACTACGTAACTTTTTATTTTATCATCTACATATATATTTTCTACAAGTTTACGAGCTGAAATAATTTTCTCTACATCAACAACTTGTTGTATTTCAATTTTTTTACCAGTTGTAATTGTGTCTATTATTTTTATTTCTTCTTCTTTTGATGGATAGGTAATATTTACTTTTAGCATAAATCTATCAACTTGTGCTTCTGGTAAAGGGTAGGTTCCTTCTTGTTCTATTGGATTTTGAGTTGCCATTACAAGAAATGGATCTGGTAGTTTATATGTGTTATCTCCTATAGTTACTTGTCTTTCTTGCATTGCTTCAAGTAAAGCACTTTGAACTTTAGCTGGAGCTCTGTTAATTTCATCTGCTAATATTATATTGGCAAAAATTGGCCCTTTTTTTATCATGAAATTCCCAGTTCCCTGGTGATATATTAAAGTTCCGGTTATATCTGCAGGTAGTAAATCTGGTGTAAATTGAATTCTTTGAAAGTGTGCTTTTATAGCTTGAGATAATGTCTTTATAGTGGTTGTTTTAGCAAGTCCTGGAAGACCTTCAACAAGGATATGTCCATTTGAGAGTATGGCAACAAGTAAGGAATTTATCATTTCTTGTTGACCTGATATTATTTTAGAAACTTCCTTTTTTATTTCTTGTAAAGATATTGCCTCTTCCTTTATTTTTTCACTTAATTTTGAAAGCTCTACTCCTTCCATTTCCCCTCCATAAAAAATGTTATTCTTATAAAAATATTTTATAAAATAATTTTGGTATATTATATCTGGAGGGTTTATGGAAGAACAATCTAAAAGTTTTGATATTACCATGGAATCTCAACCATCTATACAAAAGCAGATAGGTTCCTCAGAAGAGATTTTTGAACTTGCCGGGTTTAACGAGAGATTCTTAGCATATCTAATTGATACATTTCCTTTTGTATTTCTTAATTTTTACACTCTTGGTGTTGCAATAAAAAATAATTACGTAATATATTCTGATGCTGTGGCCACTAAATGGAAGATTTTTTGGATTTTAATATTTATATTATATGAAGTTATATTTACTTCTGGTGGAAGAGTTACAATTGGAAAGAAAATTTTAGGCATAAGAGTTATTCATAAAAATGGTGGTAATTTGACTCCTCTACATGCTTTTATAAGAGTTATAGGATATTTTATAAGTTCATTTACAATAAATATTGGATATATTATGGCACTTTTTAATCGTAATAGGAGAGCTCTTCATGATTTTTTTGCTTCTAGCGTAGTTATTAGAACGAGAGAAAAATCACCTTTTGCAGAAGGAGTGATACTTATAATTTCTTGGGCATGTCTTGCATTTCTTGTTGGTAGCTGGTTGAACAGAACAATTTTAGCAGTAACACCATCAGAACAAAAGCAGATAAATGAGGCAAAAAGAACTCTTTTAAAGCTTTCTAAACTTGAAGAAATTCATTACAGAAAATATGGATTTTATACTAATGACATAAGGAGACTTGCTGAATTAACAGGTAATGTGAAGGCTGTTAGATATGAACTTTCTAAAACTTTATCTGAAGGTTCTTTGGAAATAGCAAGTGATGGTAAAAGCTTTGTTATATCTGCTAAAGCTAAAAACTGGAGAAAAACTAAAGTAGAAGTTTCTGGTGGTACTCCTATAACTCAGAGATAGAATATAATGTTGTTCTATTTATAAGATATTACCTAATATGTTGTTTTTTTTGGCATTCAATGCAATATCTACTATATGGTATTGCTTTTATTCTTTTAGGTTCTATTAATCTTTTACATAATTCACATTTTCCATATGTTCCAGTTTCTATCTTTTTTAATGCTATTTCTATCTCATTTAATATATTTTTTTCAGTAGCTGAAATGTCAAATTTAAGTTCTTTTTCTACTGTTTGTACCACATCATCTATTTCATCACCTATATCTTTCTCGTTTATATTTTCATATTCTGATTGCATTCTTATCTCTTCTAATATCTCATTTTTTTTATTAATAAGTATCTGCTTTATTTCATTAATATTGATCTTTTCTTTTTTTTCTTTTGGATTATCTTTTATATTAGCTAGTTTTTTGTTAGAGATGCTTTTTTTCTTTTTTATTTTTTTGTTTTTAGTCATGATAACTCCTTTTTTTAATATCTTGATGTTGAGAAAAAAACTGGTTTTCTTAATGTTATTATTTTAGTATTTTTTTCTATTTTGTCTTTCATATATTTTGGTATTGTAAGAAATGATTCAAATTTATAAGGATCTATATAGTTAAATTTTTTAATAAAATTTTTTAGATGTAAATTTATTATTTTTTTTGATGGTTTAATTTCAGAATCTGATGCAATTATATATGACCAAGGCATATCATAACTTGGTATATATGAAGTATAGGATATAACATTTTTAAAAACATTTTTAAGAGTGTGATATAATGCGCAATGTAGTTCAAGTTGAAGTATATGTGCTGGACCTGCTTGCATAGCAAAAATACCATTTTTATTAAGTTTTTGTTTTAGATTTTTATAAAATTCTACTGTATATAACTGATATGCTGGTCCTTCTTCAATAGGTGAGGGTAGATCAGAATATATAATATCAAACTTAAGCTTAGTATTTTCAATGAATTTTTTAGCATCTTGCGCAAGAAGTATAATTTTTTCATTTTCAAAACTTCCTTTATGCCAATTGTAAAGATATTTTCTTGCAAATTTTAATATATTATGATCTATATCAGCCATTACTAATTTCTCTGCTGGCTTATAATTTAAAATTTCTCTTGCTGTGGCTCCTTCTCCTCCTCCTAATATTGCGAATGTTTTAGGGGTAGTTTTAGAAATCAATATTGCTGGAACCACTAATGATTCATGGTATATAAATTCATCTAGTTCACTTGATTGGGTTTCTCTGTCTATTATTAAGACTTTTCCAAATGAATATGTTTCTACTAATGTTGCAGTTTGAAATTCAGTTTTATATGAGTTTATAAATTTTTTTATTTGATGTGAATGGAATTCACCTTTTGTAAAAAATTCAACAAACCATTCACCTTTTGGGAATCGTTCTTTGTCAGACTTAATCCATTTTGGCTTAATCATCTAAAAGAACTCCTCTTTCTATTTTCATTACGCTAAAATATTTTGCTTTAAGCTTTTTTTTAATTATTTTAAATGATTTCCATGGGTCTGAATGATCTCCACAAGTAAAAAAATCAACGGAAGCAAATTTATGTTCTGGCCAAGTATGAATTGATAGATGTGATTCTGCTATAACTATTACTCCCGAAATACCATATGGATTAAACTTATGAAATATAGAATCTATAATCGTAGTGTTTGCTTCGCTTGCACATAGCATCATAACTTCTTGAATGTAATTTACGTCAGAAAGTAATTTTGAATTACATCCATATAATTCAACGACTAGATGTTTTCCAAGAGCTTTCATAATAAAAATTTTAGCATAAAATGTTTATTTTATCTCAATTTTTGCTGATTTTTTTAGTTCTTCAATTACATTTTTTCTATTAGAATTAAGTATAGTTGCTATAATTGAATTTTTTATAATATCTTTTACATCTTCAAACATTATTGTTCTTTCTTCCCTTATATCTTCCACCATTATTATGGAATATCCGTTACCTGTTTTAAGTGGTTTAGTATAATTACCTTTTGGAGTTGAAAAAACTTCTTTTTCTATTTCTGGAACAAGCATGCCTTTGCTTATATATCCAAGATCTCCTGCGGTTTTTTTAAGATTTTCATCCATATTTTTTATGCTGGCTAGCTTTACAAAATCTGCTCCTGCTTCAAGAGCTATAATTAAATCTTGTGCTTCTTTTTCAGTTAGAACGAAAATTTGTCTTAGTTTTAATGCCATTGGTGTTTTGAATTGTTCAGGATTTGTTGAGTAATATTTTTTAGCATCTTCATCTGTAACATTAACATTTAAAATTGCAAGAATTGTTTTATCTGCAATAAGTTTATTCCTAATCATTTGTTCATATTCTTTTTCAGTAAGATTTATTCTTTTTAGTTCTTTTTTGAATTCTTCTTCTGATGAAAATCTTTTTTTAATATTTTCAATAAATTGTGTGACTTCTGAATTTAAAACATTTACATTTCTTTTTCTAGCTTCTTGAATTAATAATTTTTCTTCTATAAGTTCTTGAGTAACCTGATTGAAATTAGATATTAAAAGTTTTGATGTTATATCTTTTAATGTTATTTTTTCACCATTTACTTCCGCTACAATTTGGTTTTGTGAGTGAAGATTTAATATAGTTGTAAATATAAGAATTGTTATTATATTTTTTTTCATATTTCCTCCTTTTTAATATATATAGTTTGAGTTGGATATGCGAATTCAACACCTTCTTTTTTAAATTGTTTTGCAATTTCAATAAGTATTTCTTCATTGGTTTTAATATATTCAATATAGTCAGGCGAATTAATGTAATATACAAATTCGAAATCTAATGAGGAATTAGAAAACTGAATTAGGTTTGCCCTTTCAAATCTTGTATTTGATTGTGTTTTTATAATTTTTTCTATTATTGAAGCTATATGTTTTATTTTATCTAATGGTGTATTATAAGTTATTCCTATTTTTACAGATACTCTTCTTTCTTTCATCTTAGAAAAATTCTGGATGATTTCTTCTGACACTTTTGAGTTTGTAATGATAATAACTTCTCCTTGAAGTGTTCTTATTTTTGTAGATTTTAACCCTACTTCTTCAACTATACCGCTAATAGAAAGTGATGGTATAGTTATAAAATCGCCAATTTTGAATGGTTTATCAAGAAGAATAACAAAGAAATTAAAAATATCTTTAAGTATAGTTTGAGATGCTAGTGCTATGGCAACTCCACCTATTCCAAGACCTGTAAGAATTGAGTTTATATTTATACCAATATTATGTAAAAGAAATAATGCAGCAAAAATCCATACTGTTATTTTTATTATATTTCTTAGAATTCTTATTGATTTTTCTGATTCTTTTGATGCTTCTGTGATTTTTTCAAATACAAATGATACAAATTTATCTATTAAAGATATTGCCCTATATAAAATTACAGAAAGAAATATAATTTTAGATATTAGTAGTATTTTTGGATTTACTATTTTTAAAAATTTAAGTGAAATATAAAAAGAAACAATAAAATATTCAATATTTTTTATTTCCTTAATAGTATTTACTATTATATCGTCTAATTTAGTTTCTGTTTTAATAGATATCTCTTGAAGTTTAGATATTCCTTTAGAAGTTATGATTTTAAGTAAATTATATATCAATATAAATACGGTGATACATAATATGTAGTTAGATATTGAATTTCCAAAAATAATTTTATTTATAAAATTTAAATTCATAAGTATTATTATAACATATTGTATTTAGTATTTATGGAATTATTATGTTTATTATTTGTAATTAAGCTTTAATTTTTTTCTATCCAGCTGTGCAAGTTCAAAATCTTGTGTTGCGGTAAGTGCTTTTTTAGGACAAGACTCCACACATTGAGCGCAATATATACATCTATCAAGGTTCATTATACATTCAAATTTTTTTGTTATTATTTGTTTTCCATCTTCAAGTGTTTTTACTTCTTCTCCTATTTGTATTATTTCTATTGCTTTTGCAGGGCATACTCTTATACACATTTTACAACCTATACATTTTGATGTATCAAAAATTATTCTACCTCTAAATCCTGGGTATAGATTTGCTTTTTCAAATGGATATTTTACTGTCGCTGGTTTTTTTCTTAATTGTCTTAAAGCTTCTGGTAAAAGTCTTAATGGTTTTTTAGTCATAAAAACTCCTTATGATTATTTAAGTTTTATATATAAATCAATTATAATTTGAAATATTGATAAAGTTACTAAATATTTCCATGAAAACTTTACCATCTGATCAATTCTAATTCTTGCCATTAAAGCTTTAAAAAATGTAAGTATTATACATACAGCAAATGTTTTTAACAAAAATATTATAAATGCATGAAGTCCAGTTGAATGTCCAACCCCTCCTAGAAAAATCGTACTTATTAATGCAGCAAGCACAATCATTTCTATATCTATTGCAAGATAAAAAAAAGCGAGAAGTCTTCCTGAATATTCTGTAAATTGTCCTCCTACAACCTCATTTTTTGCGTGCGGAGCATCGAATGGCACCCTTTCAAGTTTTCCTTGAGATGATAATAATGCTGCGATTAAAGCTGGTATATGTAGAGGAATTAACCATAGGTTTTGTGAGAAATATTTGGATATTTCATATAATGACCAACTCCCTGTTACAATTGCAGGTCCAGCAATGCTTAAAAAAAGTGGAACCTCATATCCGAATAATTGTGTCATTACTCTCATTGAACCCAAAGTAGCATATGGGCTTGTGGATGACCATCCTGCAAGAAAAAAAGTAACAGTTGGGATTGTGAGGAGATATATTACTACGACTATATCACCTTCAAAAGATATCAAAGGAGATCCGTTTATAGGTAGCATGGTTATAGCAGTTATTATGCTTGCTAACGCGATATATGGAAGAGATTTAAAAAGTATTATATCTGCATTATCTGGAATTATAACTTCTTTGGAAATGAGTTTTATGAAATCTGCAATTGGTTGATAAATAGGTGGACCAACTCTGTTTTGTAATTTTGCAGATAACTTTCTATCAATCCATTGAATTAATGTAGCATAGATTGAAAGGAAAAGAAATCCTGGAAATATTCCCATATATATTAGTAGTTTAATCGTGCCATCCATAATATTCTCCTTTTTTTATGAAAATTTAATTCCCTTTTTTGCATAAAATTCTATAGAATATCTTCTTAAACTTTCCCAATCGTATATTTCAGTTTTATTTGTTTTTAAATTATAAACTATTGCCCTATCTGTACAACTCATACAAGGATCTATTGCAGCTATAGTTATTACTGCATCTGCAAGATAACCATTTTTTAAGCAATATGGAAGAGATTGAAAATTTGCAAGAGTTGGTGCTCTTACTTTTACTCTTTCTGGGTATTCAGTACCATTCGATTTAACATAATGTATATCTTCTCCTCTGGGAGCTTCGTATCTAAATACTGCTTCTCCTGGTGGAATTTTCCAAGGAAGTTTTACTGAGATTGGACCTTCTGGTAAATTTTTTAAAATCTGTTCTATCATTTTATATGATTCAAGCGTTTCAAAAACTCTAACTACAGCTCTTCCAAAAACATCACAGCTGTTGTATGTTATAACTTTCCAATCTAATTCATCATATATAAAATATGGTTCATCTCTTCTTACATCTATATCTAATCCACTTGCTCTTGCTGTTGGCCCAACCGCATTTAATTCTTTTGCAATTTCATATGGTAGTTTTCCAACGTTTTGTGTTCTTGCCAAAAAGGTTGGTTCTTCTGTAACTATTTTAACATAATAAGAAGTTCTTTCTTTCAGATATTGTATTTTTTTAAGTATTTCGTTGGCCTGCTCTTTTGTTATATCTCTTCTAACTCCTCCAAGTGTATTTATACCATAATGAACTCTATTTCCACTTATCATTTCTAAACAATCAAGTACTTGTTCTCTATCCCTCCAACTGTACATAAATAATGTGTCGTAACCTAATTCAAATGCTGCTACTCCAAGCCAGAGCAAGTGTGAATGTACTCTTTCAAGTTCAGCAACAAGAGTTCTTATTGCTTTAGCCCTTTTTGGAACTTGAGCTTTTGCAATCTCTTCCACTGCATTTATATAACAACTAACATGAGAATGAGAACAAATCCCACAGATTCTTTCTATAAGGTAGATATCTTGTATATAGTTTCTATTTTCTGCTGCTTTTTCTACTCCTCTATGGTTATATCCTAAATTTATTGTAGCATCAACAATCATTTCACCATCAAGTACTAGCATAAAATTTTCAGGTTCT
>JANZZP010000092.1 GCA_026419335.1 Elusimicrobiales bacterium
AATCTCATGAGGTTTTTTTCCCCATTGTTTGGCAGTATAGTTTACAAAAATTTTTTCATACACCCATATAGCAAACTCTTTAACATATATATTTGAACTCTTCATCAAATCAAGCACTGGAACTTTTTTGTTTGGACCAAATTCATATAAAAGATTTTCTTTGAAAATTTTTGCTTTATCATCTTGGAATACTATATCAATTGTATTAAAGTTTACTGGAATTGGAATTTTCTTTCCATCAACAAATGCAAGAGGTTTATGCTCATAAAAATGCCAGTCAGTAAAATTTGATATATACCTAAAAACATCGTCATCATCAGTATGGAATATATGAGGTCCATATTTGTGAACATTTATACCAAATTCGTTTTTAAAATCATAACAATTACCTCCAATATGCTCCCTTTTTTCAATAATTAAAACTTTTCTTTTCAATACATTTGCAATTCGCTCAGCAATAACGCTTCCACAAAAACCAGCACCAACTATTATAAAATCAAACTTAGACATAAATCAATTTTACAATATCTTATTTAATCTTATCATGAATATGCCAATTATAAGCAGTTTCAACAATTTCAAATATATCCGTAAAAAAAGGAGTCCAATTAAGGATTTTTTTAGCTTTATCTGAATTTGCTACAAGAACTGGCGGATCTCCTTCTCTTCTCGTTCCATATATAATATTTAATTTCTTCTTAGAAATTTTTTCTACAACATCTATTATCTGTTTAACAGAAAAACCATTTCCATTACCAAGATTAAATGAATCACTAATCTCTTTTGATTTCAAATATTCTAACGCAAGCCAGTGTGCATGAGCTAAATCATTTACATGAATATAATCTCTAATACATGTACCATCAAAAGTTGGATAATCTGTTCCAAAGACTGTTAAACTTTCATTTAGTCCAATAGCATTATATATAGCAAGAGGTATAAGATGAGTTTCAGGCTCATGTCTTTCACCTATCTCACAATCAGTATCTGCCCCTGCTGCATTAAAATATCTTAAATTTATGTATTTTATACCATAAGCTTTGTCATAATCTGAAAGGATCTGTTCAATCATAAATTTACTTCTACCATATGGATTTACAGGATTTTGTTGATGGTTTTCATCAATTGGTATTTTTATAGGATTGCCATAAGTTGCACAAGTAGATGAGAATATAAAATATTTGACTTTATACTTCCTCATAACTTCAAGAAGATTTATTGTGTTTATAACGTTATTAATATAATATTTTGCTGGCTCTTTTACAGATTCACCAACATAAGCAAATGCTGAAAAATGCATAACTGCTTCAATTTTATTTTCTTTAAACACTTTTTCAATATCATCTTTATTAGCAAGATCGCCCTTATAAAATTTGCCCCATTTAACAAAATCAATATGACCTGTAATTAAGTTATCAAAAACTATTGTTTTAATGTTTTTTTTAGCTAGATATTTATTTACATGAGAACCAATATAACCAGCACCACCAACAATAAGTATCATAAACTACTCCAAACTGTAATTTTTCATAAATTTTTCTAAATAAAAATCCCAATTTTCAAAACTTACAGATAATTCCCTAGAAAGAGCAGATGAATCTAAAGCAGAAAAATTAGGTCTTTTTGCAGAAAGATTAAAATCCTTTTGATAAGCTTTTTTTAACTCTATATTAATTCCTTTCAAAGATATAATCTTTTCTGCCCAGTCATATCTTGAAACATATCCCAAAGGTACAAGATGCCATATACCTTTTATATCATTATCTATAGCTTTTAAAACATTTTCAACTATAAAAGAAGTTGAAGTTGGGACAGAGATTTCATCTATAGAAACTGAAATTGTTTTTTTATCCTTAGCCCATGATAAAAACTTATATATAAAATTCTGCTGACCTTCTCCATACACCCAACTAACTCTAAAAATAGCAAAATTATCATAATTATAAGCAAGAAGTTTTTCACCTTCAAGTTTTGATAAAGCATATTTGTTTAGTGGATTTGGGATATCATTTTCTTTATATGGTTCGGTTTTATTACCATCAAACACATAATCAGTACTAAAATGAATTATTTTGGATTTATACTTTGACGAAATTAAAGCTATGTCTTTTAATGCTATAGCATTAACTTTTAAAGCATTTTCATAATCAGTTTCTGCTTTGTCAACATTATTATAAGCAGCACAGTTTATTATAATATCAGGTTTTATTGATTCAATACAATCATAAAGTTGCTCTTTATTAGTTATATCAAGCTCTAAACGATTATATGCCCAAATATTTTGATGAGGAATAACCTTAATAAACTCTTTAGCTAATTGTCCATCACTACCAGTAATGAGATACTTCATATTTTTAAAAAATTATTTGTTATATTTTCCTATATTAGTAGTATTATGAATCTTTCTACCATAAACATCATCAAATCTTATTATATCATCCTCTCCAACATATTCACCATTTTGAACTTCTATAAGCTCTAAATCAACTTTGCCAGGATTTTCAAGTCTATGTTTTGTTGATTTAGGAACATAAATACTTTCATTTTCATGAACAATATATTCTTTATCACTCATTATAACCTTAGCTGTACCTTTTATAACAACCCAATGCTCGCTTCTATGATAATGCATCTGAACACTTAGTTTATGATTAGGTTTGACTAATATTCTTTTTATTTTGTATCTCTCCCCCTCTTCAAGAACTGTATAACTTCCCCAAGGTCTATAAACAGTTGTATGCTCTATAGCCTTTATATTGTTTTTTTCTTTTAAATATTTCACAATATCTTTAACTTTCTCACCACTTCCCTTTTTAGCTATAAGCAAAGCATCATCAGTGTTTACAACTATAATATCATTAATATCTATAAGTGCAATAAGTTTTTTGTTATTTGAGTAAATAATAGAGTTTTTTAAATTTATATCAACAATCTCACCAACCTTAACATTAGAGTTTTCATCTAAACTCATAATATCAGAGAAAGACTCCCAACTACCTATATCTGACCAAGCTATATCTGATTTTGCAACTATTAAATTTTTGCTCTTCTCCATTATTGCATAATCTATTGAAATATTTTTTAAATCTGAAAAATTATTTATCATTGAATCAAAATTGTTGTTAACATAAAATTTATACATATCTGATGCATGCTTCCTAAATTCATTCATTATAACTTTATATGAAAATAAAAACATACCAGAATTCCATAAGTAATTATCACAAGATATATATTTAACTGCTGTATTATAATCAGGTTTCTCAGTAAATCTTTTTACTTTCGAGAAATAATTAGATAAATTATAAGATTTTTCTATGTATCCATAACCTGTATGTGGGCAGGTAGGAGTTATTCCAAAAGTAACTATACTCTTTTTTGCGTACTCTAAAGAATCTTTAACTATATTTTGGAATTCATTTTCTTTAATTATTATATGATCAGATGGAGTTATAAAAATAAGTTCATCATTAGAAATTTTTAGTTTCTCTTTAAGATATTTTAATGAAAGGAGAATTGCTCCAGCTGTATTTTTCGCAATAGGTTCAAAGATTATATTTTTTTCTATATTTTGATTAATTTCGAATATATCATTAAGAATATAAAACTTATATTTTTCATTTGT
>JANZZP010000012.1 GCA_026419335.1 Elusimicrobiales bacterium
AAAAGAGATGTAGGAGATATGTTGCTTTTAGAATTTAACAAAGCAACTTTGAATGAAATAGAGGAATCATATAATTTTGGTATTAAAGTTGAAGAATGGATGAAGATATATTTTTCAAGGATGAAAGATGTTAGTTTAACTAAAATAGATGAATTTGTTATAAATAAAGTTGAAGCAAGAGATGGCTTTGTCGATATGATTTCTTTTTTTTCTAAAATGAGAATTCCTTTTGAAGTTGTGAGTGGTGGTTTAGATATTTATATAAAACCTTTTATGAAAAAATATGGAGTTTATTTTAGTGGATTTTATGGAATTTTTAATAATGGAGTAGTTGATTATCCTTTTCTTAATAATATGACTTTATCTCAATTTAAAGCATCACGTGTAATTTATTATAGGAGTATTGGATATACTGTTGCGTTTTTAGGAGACTCCCCTAATGATTATGATGCAGCAATGGCCTGTGATATAAGATTTGTAACACTTAAACTTAAGGACATTTTTTCTAAAGAGGGAAAAACTCATATTTCCTATGAAAGCTTAAAGGATGTGATAAAAGTTATAAATGAAACCATATCTTCTTGAAATATTTGGGTTTCGAATCCCATCATATGGTATTATGATAGCTAGTGCTTATATTTTTGGTTATCTTTATATTTTGAGAAAATCAAAAAAATTTAATTTAGATAGAAATATTATTTCTGATCTTATTTTTTATAGTGTTGTTTGTGGCTTTATTGGCGCAAAAATTTTTTATATTATAACATTTTGGGGATATTTTGGAAATAACTTTTATGAAAGGTTAGTTAATATTTTTTCAATTAATAATTTAAGGTCTGGCTTTATATATTTTGGTGGTTTAATAGGTGGGTTGATTAGTTTTATTTTTTATATTAGGAAAAATAATCTTGATTTTTATAGTTTGGCTGATATATTTTCACCAGCACTTGCTCTGGCTCATGCAATTGGCAGAGTAGGTTGTTTTTTGGCTGGATGTTGTCATGGAAAACCAACCAGTTTTTTTGGGGGAGTTGTTTTTAATTCGCCATACTGTGATGTTTCGCCAGAGCTTATCGGAGTAAGAATTCATCCTTCACAACTTTATGAATCAGTTGGGAATATTTTAATTTTTATTTTTTTAAATAGTAAAGTAAGTAAAGTACCAAAAGGATATGTTTTTTTTAGTTATATTTTTTTATATTCAATTATGAGATTTATTTTAGAATTTAGTCGTGGTGATGAAAGAGGAAATTTTATTATTGGACTCTCTCAAGCTCAATTAATTTCTATAGTGGCAATATTTTTGATTTTAATATGGAAAATAAAAAAATAGATTCAGTATATACTGGAGAGTCTCAAAGGATTGATGTTTATTTAAAGACTCTTCTGCCAAGATTTTCAAGACAACTTATTAAAGAAATTATTGAAAAAGGAAAAGTGAAAGTTAATTTAAAACTAGTAAAACCATCATATAAACTTAAAGATGGTGATAGAATTGAGATTTTCTTTGTAGAAAATGAAGAAAAGAGTTCAATAAAACTTTCTGATATTTTAGTATATGAAGATAGTGATATTATGATA
>JANZZP010000065.1 GCA_026419335.1 Elusimicrobiales bacterium
AGATGTGTATAAGAGACAGGGGTAATGGCAGTTCTTTCTCCTATGTTTGGACTTGTTGGAACTTTAATAGGAATAATAGGTGTTTTAAAAGAGATTTCAAATCCTGATATGATAGGTCCTGCTATGAGTATAGCTATAACATCTGCTTTTTATGGAATATTTCTATCTAATATGATATTTACTCCTGTAGCAAATAAAATTAGGACTAGAGCTATAATGTATCTTAAGTTTAAAGCAATGATTCTTGATGGGATGCTTGAAATAATGAAAGGAACGCTTGGTATAATGATAGAAAGAAAATTAAAAAGTTATATTGAATAAATTTATGAGAGTAGGATATTTTATATCATCTGCGCACATAAAAAGCATAATTATATTTATTAATCTTTTACTTATTAATTCTTTTGTAGTTTGTCAGCAGGAGGTCCTTGAAAATAAAGCAGCTTATGAAAATTTTTTAGCTGGAAAGCTTGAGAATACTCTAATTAAAATTTTAGGTCCTAATCAAGTAAAGGTTCTTGTTGATGTTACAATGGATTATAGCAAGATAGAGAAAGTTGAATATGAAAAGGATAAAGAAGAGAAAAAGAGTGTTAAATTTGCTCTTGAGAAAGAAGCTGGAGATGTAAGTGGTATTGAATACCTTATGCCTGGTTTTCAAATGCCAACAATTCCATCATCTTCTCAAGAGAATTTTCTAAAATCCTATACAAAACAACTTTTTATCCCATCGAATCTTATAAAAAAAATTAAAGTTAGCCTTATAGTTAATGAAAAAGTAGACAATCAAATTATATCCAATCTAACTAATATTACTAAAGAAATATTATCTCTTGATGAAAAAAGGGGTGATGAGGTTATAGTAATAAAATCTTTTTTTGCTCCAATATGGAAGACGATTTGGTATGATCCACAATCAGTAAACTTCATAATAAAATATATTATCCTTTCACTTGTTGGTATTATAAGTCTTTTGATAGTTGCGATGGGTTTTTTAAAACTTGCAACTGCTATGAATACCATGGCAAAAGTTCAGCAAACCCATCAAATAACAATGGAAGTAGCTGGAGGACAGGGAAGTGGGGGGAGTTTGAGTGGAATTATTTCTGATATTCCTCGTCCTCAGGGTTTAATTGATTCATCACGAAATAATAAAGTTGAAGAGGAAAACGAAAATACCGATAAGATATATTTTAATATTAAGCCATATCAATTAGATGCACTTATAAATCTTATGATAAAAGAAGATCCATCTAATGTTGCTATAGTAGTTGATCATTTGAAAGATGATATTAAAAAAGAATTTATTTCAAGATTGCCAGAGGATTTTGCAGCCGAAGTAGTTAAAGGATTATCTCAAATAAGATTTATAGATAAAGATACTATAATGACACTAAAAGAAGAACTTGAAACACGTTTAGAAGGTGTTACTGGAGGAGTAAAAAATACAATTGAATTACTGTCTCAAATGTCATGGATAGAAAAATCAAAAATAGTAAAAAATATAGAAGAAAAGTATCCTGAATTATATATTGAACTTAAGAAACATATACTTCTATTTGAAGATTTAAAGTTTTTTGAACCAAACGAACTTTCTATAATTATATCTACAATAAATATAGAGGATTGGATTAATGTTTATGGAATTATGGATGAATCATTGAAAGATAAAATGAAGTCAGAGTTTTCTCAAACAACATTGAAAATTATAGAAGAGAAATCAAAAGGAGATATACCTAAAGTAAATATAGAAAAATCTATTACATCGATAATGAATAGTGTTGAAAAACTTATTAGTGAAGGAAGAATAAAAAAACCTGAATTAAAGGTTAGTGGTTTTATAAATAAGGAATAAAATATGGCAGAAGAAAAATCAATATTTTCAAAATTAAAACCCATAAGTATTAATGAAGATAAGTCCCAAAATATTTCATTAGGTAAATCTCAGGAACAAAACTTATCTATAGATTTGTCTTTAAAAAATGATATAACTATTATTAAAGAAAAAATATTATTTTTGGAAAAATCTATTATAGATATTTCTAAAAATTCGCAATTTCCAACTCAAAATTTAAAGGAAGAAATAATATCTGAAATTAGAAAAGTTTTAAATCAAGAAGTGAATCAGGTTATGTCAGTAGCAAGTAAAGAAATTTCAAATTTAATAAATGAAATTGTGTTAGGATTAAAGAAAGAGTTAATAACATATATAAAAGAAGAGATAAAAATATCAAGCCAAAAAGAACTTCAAATTATTGAAAGCTTAAAGAATCTTAGTGCTAAAGATTTTGAAAAACTTGAACATATATCTGTAAAACTTGATTTTATAATGAAAATATATGATAAGATAAAAGGTTTTGAAGATATAGTTGAATGGATAAGAAAAGATATGGGAGAGGAATTTAAAAAGATAACTCAAAGGCTTACAGATGCTTCTTTAAGGCTTGAATCAACAGTTGTAGATGAACTTTCTAAAAATATTGAGAAAGCAACGTATGATAAACTTCATGAAATAAGAGAAAGTATTATGAAAGAATTCGAAATTTTTCAATCAGAATTAAAGGAACAAATGAGAAAGGATAAAAATTCATTATCTGATGATATAATAAATATAAATAAAAGAATTGATGAATGTAAACGATGTCTTGATTATTTTGCATCACTTAGAGAAAAAATGACACAGCCTGAAGTGGAAAATTTAATTAGAGAAATGAAATATCTTTCTGAATCCTTTAGAGAACTTAAAAACAAAATACATGATGATGATGAATTTAAAAATACAATTTTTATAAAAAAGTATTCAGTTGCTTTTGTAGATGTGGAAGCAAGATTAGCAAAAATTGAAAATCTTTTGATTGCTTTGCTTAATACGCTTAAATAAAATATGGCAATATATAGAATAAGAAAGGACGATCTTGAAAATCAACTAAACAAATCGGCATTATGGGCAATTACTTATGGAGATTTAATGAGTTATTTGATGATTTTTTTTCTTTTATTATTTGCTTTTTCAATAGCAAAATCAGATAAAAATAAGTTAAAGAAGTATGAGGAATCTTTAGTTAAAATTCAACAAACGTTTGGTGGTAAAATAACTCAAGAATATCTTGATAAAAAAACTCAGGAATTGAAAGAAGAAAATTTTGAGAAAAAACTACAAGAAATTCAAAAAAAAGAAGCAAGTAATATGCTTGAAGTTGAAATGAATGAGAAAAGAATAAAACTCATACTTAAAGAAGGAATTCTGTTTGATTCTGGTAGTGCTATTTTAAAACCTCAAGCTCAGAATATATTACTTCCAGTCATAGAAGAGCTTAAAAAACTTAATAATGATATAATAATTGAGGGACATACTGATAATGTGCCAATTAAAAGTGGACGGTATGCTACAAATTTTGAACTGTCTATGGCTAGAGCATATTCGGTTATTGAATTTATGGAAAAAAGTGGAATAGATCCTAAAAGACTCAGCGGTATAGGATATGGAGAATGGCGACCTATTGCAGATAACTCAACTCCAGATGGACGGGCACGAAATAGAAGAATAGAAATAACTCTTATTAAGAAGGAATAATTTCTTTATTTTTTTTTATATCATATAGTTTATTTTGTGTATGAAAATAAAAATGGTGAAGAGATAGTTTTTTGAATATTAAATCTATTTTTTCAATTTCTTTGATAGAAAATTTGTTTGAAAATATTTCATTTGCAATATCTGGCATCATTATTATAATATCATTTGAGGGATTGAAATTTATTTTAAATCCAACTTTTTCAAGTTTCGTGATAAAATATTCTATTTTTTGTATATATATTTTGTCTAAGCTTTTTATAAACATGATAAGATAGCTTTCTACTACACTTTTAAAAAAATGATTTATGTCTTCATAAAGATTTTCAATAGCCATAGATGGATAAATCTGAGCTGTTTCTATAAGAGATTCTAAAATTTTTTCTATATCATCGATATTTTGTGCTTTTTTGATATTCAGTATTAGCTTTAATAATTCAATTTGGGTAAAATTATTAAAATCAGTTATATAAAATTCTTTAGAATCTAATTCAGTTATTTTTTTAAATTTTATTTTTTCTATTGATGTGAAATCAATTTCTAGTAAAAAATTGAAACTCTCACCTGTTACTTTTTCAATATTAACATTAGCTTTTAAGATAGATGAATCTTGTGATATATTTGAGAGAGTTACTCTATATATTGTATTATGGTATATTTTTTTTCCAAGTAGTGAGTTTTTTGCTGTAAGGTATACTAAAACTTTTTCCTCATTCATTTTAGATGTTTTAACTAGTTTTTCATAAACTTCTTTTCCATTTTTAAATTGTTGAAAGTTAGAAGGAGCAAGTTCAAGTAATGAAATAAATCCTTTTTCAATTCCTTTATACCCCAATTCTTCCGCAAGTTCTATAGACTTCATAGCATATCTCATTATAATTTGTGTTTCTATTCTTGATATATCATTAAAAAACCAACCACAACTTGTTCGTGAGAGTGATTTATATCGAAACATTTCTAAGATTTTAATTGCTTTAAAGTAGTTTTCTTTATTATTGTTTTTAAGATGTTTATATAGAAAATTAGATATTGATATTTTTGAATTTATAACATCTATATATTCTTTTATTGCTGATAAGTAATCTATAAATATATTTTTCCCTTCTTCGAGTAATATTTCATTAACTACTTCTGAAAGCCAGTTAATAGCTGATCTTAATCCTTTTCTCCACTCTGTCGAATATTTCCCTTCATCTCCGCATAAACATCCACCAGTCCATCTTTTAATTCCATGTTCACAACTCCAACTTGTACCAATCCCATCAGGACCTAGATTTATAGTGCAACCTGCATAAACTTCTGTGTTTTTTATGAAATTATATGCAGAAATAGGAAAAATTCCTTTTTTGTGTAATTCATATTTTAATGCATGAGCCAAAGTTAAGTCTGCAAATTTGTAATGATGGCCAAAGGTTTCTCCATCAACTGCTATAATAAGTGTATTTGTTTTAAGTTCTTCATATCTATTGATTAGTTCTTTTAAAAATATTTCAGAATTGAAAGTTATATTATTGAAAGCAACTTTTTTAGAAAGTATATCATCATATGTTATTATATTTATATATCTTGATTTAATGACTTTGCCATCAGGATTTTTATCATACCAACGATATATTACATTTGGTATAATTGACTTTTGCAATCCTGTTATCAAATCATATGCTGTTGCTATTTGATGAGGAGATAAAATTATATATTCTATGTTGTTATCTATTAATAATTTTAAAACATCCTCATTTACTGCACATTCGCCAAGCCAAATTCCTTGTGGTTTTTGTAAGAAATTATTTTCAAAATCTCTAATTCCCCACGTTATTTGTATTATTTTATCTAGGAAAGAATCAAGAGGTAATATAGTATGATTATATGCTTGGGCAATAAAATTTTTGTACTTTTCTTTATTCATATTAAATATTTCTATTATTTTTTGGTAATAATATGGGTATGTTCTTTTAATCCAATTTAACAATGTAGGCCCCCAATTAAGATTATAGTATGATATATTATGTATTATTTCAATGATTTCACATGAATTATTATATATTCTTGAATATATATTTGGCAAATAACACTCCATAGCTATTCTATGGTTCCAGTTATCATATGGTTTAGCAGTAAAATCAAGTTCTATTTCACCTGTATAAGGATTTTCCCTTGGTGGTTGATAAAAATGAGTGTGTATAATCAAGTATTTATAATTTTTATTTTTTTCATCCATAAAAATTCCTTGTTTGTTATAGTATCACTAATAAAATATTTTATATAATTATCTGAATTAATATACATTTGAGCAAGTGGTGATATTACAATATTATTATTTAAAAACCTTAAAATGAATATAAGTTCTCTTAAATTTTCATTATAAACTTTATTGATTTTGAATATTTTTATAAAAGAAAAAAATTTAGTTTTTGGAGTAGTCCAAAAAATTTTATTTGATATTAAAAGTTTAAGTGATATATAAAAATCTTTCATATAAATATTTTTAATATTTTTTGTTATATATATGCTTTCAGATATAAAATTTATATAAATTGGCTCAATTGAAACTGCTATTATTTTATGAAAAGGTGTAATAATAGAGGAGTTCAATATTAATCCGTTTAATGAAATTGATATATTATATAATTCTTCTTGTTCAAAATTAGGAAATAATACTTGTTTTAATATAGTTACTTGTATTTTCATGTTTAAATCACTTGCTAATTCTTGTAGTGTAACAAGATTATTTGATAATGCTATAGTACCAAATGATGATATAAAAGTATTTAATATTTTGGCTTTTTGGAGTTCGTTAAATAAAATTTCTGGATTAGTAAACTCTTTTATAACTAATTCATACATCGTTTTTACTTTTGTTTTTCATTATTTCTATGTTTACAGCATCAACATGAGACATGCCAGATAATGCCATTCTTGCGGTATTAATTATAGTTTGTTTAAAATCTTTTCCTAAGAATCCATTCATAGTATCAACAAAAAATCCTTCTAATGACATAAACGAAAGTCTTACTGATGTTTCAACTGCTGTAGCAACTTTAAGAGAACAACTTTCTTTTGCACCATCACAAATTATACCACCTATTTCAGATATTACATTATTGACTACATTTGTTATTTTTGTAGCATCGCCGTTAAACATGTATACTATAGCTGATGATGCAGCAGCAGCACTTGAAACTGAACATCCACACATAGTTGATAATTCTCCTGTGTAAGATTTTATATATGAGTTTATAAGGTGAGATAATACTATTGATTTCAAAATTTTTTCTTTTTTTATTTTAAACTCTTTGCCAATAAGATAGGGAGTAAGGATTGTAACGATTCCTTGATTTCCACTTTGTCCACTTGACATTATAGGAATTCTTATACCAGCCATTCTTGCATCTGTTGCAGAAGTAATTATTATTTGTAGTTTAGATATTAAATTATTTCTATAAATTTTATATTTATTAAGTTTTTTCAAAAAATAAGAAAATTTTTTTAGTTTCATTCCTTTTTTTGCTGCTTTTAGATTAATTTTTATTCCTTCTTCTATATACGATAAAATACCTTTTGTCGTTTTGTTTTCTACTATATTTATAAGTTCTTCTATAGATAAATTTTTTAGTAAATCTCTATAATCATAGTTTTTGTCTTTAATTATTTGTTGTTTTTTAATTATTTTACCATTATATGAGAGTAATAAAATGTTAAAGTGATTTTTAGAAACAATACATGTTGCTGTTGATTTTAAGTTTTTAATTATTGCTTCAATATATAAATCCTTTTTAGTATAATCTACATTTATCTTTATATTTCCTCTTTTTAGTAATTCTGCTGCTTTTTTAATTTCTAAGATTGATACATTTTCAAATATTTTACCTTTTAAGTGTGGTTTTGGTTTAATTATACCTATTGCAGCAGCTATTAAGTTTCCTTTGTAATTCCCAGGAATTGGTAAAGGAACAGCATATCCATTTTTATATGTGGCAGGGTCCAAATTAATTTCGGCTAATAGATTTGATAGATTAATTGTTTTAAATAATGATGTAGCTGATGCAGTCGCATATGCTACTGAAATAGGTTCTGTACATCCAAATGCTGGATAAACTTCATTTTTAATTACTTCTTCAAGTAAATTAAATTTCATGTTTTTATTCTTCTTATATTTGACCAGATTGAAATAAAAATTCCAGATAGCATAGCTAAAATAGCACTAAAATAAAAAGGGGTTTGTGGAGTAAAATTATCCCATAATATTCCAGCAATTGAGCTAGAGAACAATAATGCAATTCCAGTAAAACCCTGATATATCCCAAATGCAGTAGCCCTATTAGATTGGTGAGTTAATTCTGATATTATTGCTTTTGCTATTCCTTCATTTAATGCTCCATATAAACTATATAGAGAAAAAATTAACCATATTTGATAAGATTCAGTTGCCATGGAAAATCCAAAACATACAGCACTATAAACTAGAAAGCTTAAAGTAAATGTTCTCGTTTTACCTATTTTATCAGCTACAATCCCAAATGGAGTAGAAAGAAGAGTATATAAAATGTTATAAAAGAAATAGACCCATATTATTTGGAATGTTGAGAATCCAACTTCTTTAATTTTGATTATAAAAAATGCATCTGAAAATTTTGCTAAATAAAAAAATACAGAGATTAATAAAAATATTTTAAAATCTGTAGTGAATTTATTTGAGTCATTTAAATTTTCTTTATCAACTATTTTATCATTTAACACTGTTACATCAGATATATATTTAATTAGAATAATAACACCTATTAATGCTGGTATAAATGCTATTATAAATATTTCTCTATATGTTGTTGGTTTTTCTCCTAAAAACCATAAAAAGAAAAGTGTTATAAGTGGTCCTATGGCAGCTCCTAATGTATCCATTGCTCGATGAAATCCAAATGCTTTCCCTAAATACTCTTTTTGAGTTGATGATGCTATCAAAGCATCTCTTGGGGAAGTCCTTATTCCTTTTCCAACCCTATCTATGAATCTTGCAAAAAGAATAAAGTACCAAGTAGTTGCAAATGCCATTAATGGTTTAGATAAAGCAGAAAGGCTGTATCCAGATACTATAAAAATTTTTCTTTTCTTTGTTTTATCACTGAAATATCCACCAGCAATTTTTAAAATACTTGCGGTTGCTTCTGCTATACCTTCTATTATTCCAACTATACTCATAGGCGCATTTAGTATTGTAGTTAAAAATATTGGAATTACTGGGTATAACATTTCACTTGATATGTCAGTTAACCCACTTACTATACCAAGAATTATTACATTTCTTGAAAGCCCTTCTTTTAACTTTATTCTCATACAATCTCCTCAAATAATATTGTATAAAAATAGTGTTATTTGAAGATAAATATTAACTTATTTATATTTTGTATCATTATATTTATGGATAATTTTGTATTAAATTATTTTGAGATTAACAAAGATAATTGGTGGTATATTTCAAGAAACGAACTTATATACAGTATTATAAAAATTTATTGTGAAATAGAAAATCCTAAAATATTAGATGTTGGTTGTGGTTGTGGAGTTCTTATTGAGTATCTTAAAGTTAAAGGATATAATAATGTTTTTGGTATTGATGCAGAATTAAAATTTGTTGAATTAGCAATGAAAAAGGGTTTTGATGTCAAATTAATAAATATTGAGGATGGGATAAATGTAGGTATTAAATATGATGTAATTATTTTATCAGATGTGCTTGAACATATTAATAATGATATAGAAGTTATAAAAAGTATATTTTCAGCTTTGTCTGAAAATGGATTAGTTATTATTTTTGTACCGGCATTTATGTGTTTATGGTCGTGGCATGATACAGTAAATAAGCATAGAAGGAGATATGTTTTAAGAGAAATTGAAAATAAGATTAAAAGCACGGGATTTAATGTTATATTTAGTTCGTATTGGAATTTAACACTTTTTATTCCAGCTCTTATTATAAGAAATTTAAAGAGATTGTTTAAAATGAAAACTCATGATTTTTATAAAATACCATATTTTATAAACAATTTAATAATACTATTTCTTAAATTAGAAAACTATTTAATAAAAAATAAAGTAAAAATACCTTTTGGAGTAAGCGTTTTTTGTATTGTTAAAAAAAAATAACTTTTTTTGATTTTGTTTTAAACTAAAGTATTATATAATTATGAAAATAAATTTTATTTATAAAACTAATAATATCTTTTCATTAATTGAGAAAATAGATAAAGCTTCTTATGTCTCAATAGATACTGAATCTAATGGGTTATATTGTTACGAAGAGAATATTTGTTTATTACAAATTGAATTTGGCGGTGAAGTTTATATTATAGATCCTTTCACTGTTGATATAAAACTTTTAGTGAAAATTTTTGAAAATCCTAATATTGAAAAAATATTTCATTCTGCTAATTCTGATATATTATTACTTAAAAAATCTTTTAGTTGTAATTTTATCAATATTTTTGATATTATGATTGCTTCTAAATATATTTTTAAAAAAGGTTTTTCTTTAAAAGATTTAGTTGAAAGGTATTTCGGCATACAAATGACTAAAAAATATCAGAAAATAAACTGGGCTAAACGTCCTCTTTCAAATGATGCTATAAGATATGCTGCTTATGATGTATTTTATCTAAAAAAGATAAGGGATATTTTTTATTGCGAATTGATAAATAAAGGGGTTTATAATCAGTTTCGTAAATATTGTGAGAAATTAAATAGTATTTCTCTTAAGAAGAAAGAATTTATACCACAAAAATATGTTTCTCTTGGATTGAAATATGGGTTCAATGAAGATCAAATTTTACTTTTAATAGAAATTGCTAAAAAAAGAGAAGAAATTGCTCGTCAAAAAAATCTTCCACTATTTCGTATTTTAAAAAATTCTGATATGATTTCAATTATTATAAATAAAAACAATAATTTGTTGATTCCAGATTGGGTTAATGATGTTTTTCAGAATTTTTTTAAAAATAAAACCAATAAAACTTTATATTCTATATCTCAGATTTATGATCAGTCTTATAATCTTAGATTAAAAGTACTTAAAAAGTGGCGTAGTATTATTAGTGAAGATGAAAAAATAGCTCCTGAATTGATTTTGTCTAAGAATGAAATAAAGAGAATTGCTTTATTTAATTTAATTACAAATGATATTTTAAAAGAATGTGGGATTGATGAAGAGAGAATAGAAAAATATGGTATTGAATTGATAGAATATTACAATAAAGAAACAAAGTCTATTTAATAAATTTAAAAAACTTTAAGAGGTTTATTCTTCCTGTTGTTTTTAATGCTTTAAATATTAACGGAAAATTTTCTTTTTTAAAATATTGGATAAGAGCTCTATGTATTTTCCTCTCTAATGAATTTTTAGGAATATATAATTTTTCACCAGTTTCTGGATCTGATTCTGTAAAATACATTGAGGTAGCATATTCTCCTGGAGCAGGTAAAAAATCGTTTATTTGAAGTGCTTTTATATTATGAGTTTTTAAAAAAATAGCCATATCAATTGCATCATTTAAAGTAGTTCCTGGGAATGCAGAGATGAAATATGGAATTATAAACTGTTTTTTATTTGCTTGTGTAGAATATTCTTTAAATAGTTTAGTAAACTTTATGAAGGTTTCTATTGGTGGCTTTTTCATAAGCTTAAGAATATAGGTATGAGTATGTTCAGGAGCAACTTTAAGATAACCACTTGTATGTTTTGTTGAAACTAATTCAATATATTTTGGGCAATTTATTGCTAAATCCATCCTTATACCGCTTGATATAAATAAGTTTTTTACTTTTTCATTATTATATACTGTGTTAATTAATTCAATAAGAGGAGTATGGTCAATATTTAAGTTTTTACATATAGAAGGGTATATACATGAAATTTTTTTACATTTTTTACATAATTCGAAATTTCTACCTTTCATCATATACATGTTAGCTGTAGGACCACCTAAATCTGTTATAGTTATTTTTGAATTATTTGCTCTTTTTGATATCTCTTTTAATATTGATTTTATTGACCTTGATTGTATAAATTTCCCTTGGTGATAATATAGTGAACAAAAACTACATCCTCCGAAACAACCTCTATGTATCACAAAAGAATTTTTAATAGTTTCAAAAGCTGGAATTTTTTCCTTATAATATGGATGTGGTAGGTATGTATAAGGTAGTTCATATATTGAATCTAGTTCTTCTTGAGTTAAAGGAAACTGAGGAGAGTTTACTACAACTGCTCTAGTATCCGCTTTTTGTAATATAATTTTTGAACAATATGGATTTAAGTTGTTATAGATTATTTTTGTCATTTCTGAAAATAATGTTTTATTTTTTTCTATTTCTTCATATGATGGAAGTTCTATAAAATCTTTTGTGTTTTTAATAAAGCTTTCAATCTCTTTTCCTTTAAGAATATAAGCAGTACCTCTGATGTCTTTAATATTTTTTATATTTTTTTCATTATCTAATTTAGTTAAAACATCTTTTAATGTTTTTTCTCCCATACCATATATTAATAAATCTGCTTTTGAATCAAGTAGTATTGGCTTTCTTAGTTTATCTTGCCACCAGTCATAATGAACAAATCTTCTCATAGTTGCTTCAATTCCTCCTATAATGACAAAAACATCTGGATAAACTGCTTTTACCATATTGCTATATACAATAGTTGCTCTATCAGGCCTTAGATTAGGTTTCCCACCCGGGCTATATTCATCTTCTTTTCTTGGTTTTCTATTGTGGGTATATTTGTTTATCATAGAATCCATATTTCCACCAGATATAGCAAAGCATAATCTTGGTTTACCAAATTTTTTAAATTCATTTAAATCTTTCCAGTTTGGTTGAGAAAGTATTGCTACTCTAAAACCTAAAGATTCTATTACCCTTCCAATTATTGCCATGGCAAATGATGGATGATCTATATATGCATCTGGAGTAATTAGAACTACATCAACATAATCCCAATTCCTTTCTTTAACCTCTTGTGGTGAGATAGGAAGAAAGTTCTCCATATATTAATATTATAGTTATAAAATATTATAAAATTAATTTCAGAGTTATATTTATGCTCATTAATGACCAAACAAGATTTTATATTTTTTTTAAAGAAAATATTTTTCTTTCTGTATTTTTTATTATACTTCCTGCAGTTATATTAATTTCTCTTATATATAAATTTGGCGTTAATATTTGTTGGGGAGATGAGTGGAGTTTTGTTCCGTTTCTAAAAAAATATTATACAGGAGAAATTTTATTGTCTGATTTTTTTGTTTTTCATAATGAACATCAAATACCAATTCCTAAACTTATTTTGTTATTTTCTGCAATAATTACAAATTTTAATTCTAAATATCAAATGTTTATGAGTTATTTTTTTTTGGTTTGTAACTTCTTTGTTTTATTAAGATATGTAAAAATTGAATTTAATGATAATTTTAAATATTCTTATTTTGTACTTCCATCTTTTCTTATATTTAACATGAGACAATATGAAAATCTTCTTAATGGATGGCAGTTCCAAATTCCATTAAGTATGTTTTTGATTTTACTATCTTTTTATTTTTTAAATAAAATTAATGGTTTTGATAAGTATTTTTTTTATTCTTTGCTCTTTGCTATTTTATCTTTTTTTTCTTTTGCTTCTGGAATATTAGTTTTACCTTTGATTGCTTTTGTTTTATTTTTTAAGTTTTCTAGTAATAGAAAATTATTATTTTTTATAATTGTAATTGTGTTAATTTCTCTGTTTTCAATTTATATTTCATATTATGAAAAACCAATACATCATCCTAATTTTTTACCTTTTTATCCTTTAAAATGGATTTTATATTTTGTTACATTAATTGGAAGTCCTTTAACTACTGAAAAATATACTGCTTTTTTAATTGGTATTTTTATTCTACCAATTTATTTAATAATAATTAGATCAATTTTTATAAGTATGAAAAAGAATGATTATGGTGATGTTTTTTTGTTCTTAATCATTTGTTTTGTTTTACTTTCATCATTTTTGATTTCTATAGGGAGGTATAAATATGGTTGGCAACAAGCTATTGCATCTAGATATGTTACAATTTCATTATTTGGACCTTTAGCAGTATATATTTATATAATTAAAAGTTTAATAATAAAACAAAATTATTCAAAAAGAAATTTTTTTATTTTAAATATAGTTATCTTTTTACTTTTTTTTGAGATAATTACTTCATTTGCTAATTATTTTAAATTTTATACTGAAAAAGAAAAAAGAGAAAATTTTAAAAAAATTATCGAATTTAAAAATGAATCGATAATATCTATTAATGAAATTCTTTATTTAAAAGAAATAGATTTAGGGCTTTATAATAAGACATACTATCTGATAACTAAATCATATCAACAACAAGAAGAATATATTTCTTTTTTAAAAAAATATCGTCTTAACTTATTTTACAATTAGTTTGTATAAATTCCTTTCTTTCCTTTTATGAAATCTATAAATCCTTTAAGCATCATTATAAATTTATTTATTTTATCTCCTTCATAAAATAATATTTTCAGTATATCCGTTAGAATTGTTCTAAATTCGTATAAAGAATAATATGGCGATTTGAATATATATTTTTTTATCATATATAGACTATTTCTTGTCATATAATATCTACGCAATGGGGGGTGATTAGTAATTCTGATTATTTTTCCTAAAAAACTAACAAGTTTGCTTTGACCTAATTTATGATTTAATATAACTGAGTTAATTTTTTTTATTTCAAACCCAGCAAACTTTATTCTCAATGCATAATCAAAATCTATTCTGTCTAAAAAGAGTTCTTCATCGAAACTTCCTACAATAGGATAGATTTTAAGATTTAAAAGAGATCCAGATGTTATAGGAAGTTCAGTTTTTGTAGTTTTTATTATATTATTTGTAGAATTGTTAAAATTATAATCTTCTTCATATATAACATGTGGATATAAAATAGCAAGTTTAGAATTATTTTCTTTCAAAATTATTTCTTTCATTTTCTTAAATGAATTATTTTCAAAATAACTGTCTTGATCCATCATTAGCATCCAATCAAATCCTTCATTTATAGCTTTATTTGCCACGAGATTTAAAGCATATCCTATTCCTCTGTTTTTATCTGTTTTGAAAACTTTTATATTTGTGTTTTGTGTTAAAAAGCATAAATCGGTTTTAATTTCTGAGTTGTCAACTATGCAGAGAAGGTTAATATCATCTATGAATGAGTGTATGTTTTTTATTAGTGTCTCAATATTTGGATTATAAATTGTTAAACAAGAAATAATTTTCATATATATATTATATAATTACTATGATGAGTATTAGAATAAGTATAATGATTCCAGTATTTAATCAGAAGTTTTATTTATCTGATACGATATTTTCTGCTATAAATATTTACATTGATAATATTGATATTGTTATTCTTGATGACTTTTCTACGGATGGAAGTTATGAAATTGCAAAAGAGTTTGAAAAAAAAGATAAAAGAATAAAGGTTTTTAGAAATGATAAAAATTATGGTCGTAGTTATACATATAGGAAACTCTTATATGAACTTGCAACTGGAGAGTGGGTTTTGATGCTTGATGGAGATGATTATTTAGTTAAAAGTAATTTCTTTAAAAAAGCTACTGATATGATATTAAAAATTGATAATTTAGTTGCTGTTATAGGTGGTTATATAAAAGATTATGGTTATGTTAAAAAGATTAAGATACCTAAAAGTGTTTATTTTTCAAATGGCATGGATGTTACTTTGTCTTATCCTGATATAGTTTATGGACATGGTTGTGTTTTATATAACAGGAAGAAAGCTTTATCTTTAGATTTTTATAGAACTGGAATTATAAGTGATGATCTTGAATCTC
Organism: Elusimicrobiales bacterium; assembly: GCA_026419335.1. The sequence continues at coordinate 15,467 of JANZZP010000065.1, forward strand.
ATTTAAGGCTTTTTACTGAAGGGGGGATTGTTTTTGTAGATGAAGTTGTTTACGCTTGGAGAATTCATGATGAAAATGAAACAGTTAAAAAGAATTATGATGAATATCTAAAAAATATAAATATTATGATAAATAATGTTTATAATCATTTGTTATCAAAGGAAAAAGATAGAATATTGACTTTTGAGTTATGGAGAGAAAAGACATTTGTAAAGCTTTATAGAATTGCAATTCTTTTTTATGGAAGTAAAGAAAAAATATATTTGAAAAAAATTTTAAAGGATATTAAAGTTTTTTTTAATTTTAGATGTTTTTTAGATTCAGGTTTATTTATTATATTAGTTTTATATATTTTATTACCTTTAAAAATTTTTAGATTGATTGTGAAATTATTTATAAGATTAAAATTATTTTAGCTTTATTAAAGGATAAAAATACCACTTTAAATAATAAGGAAGCCATTTAAGAAGTTTAAAATTAGATTTTCCAAATTTTCTGTCTTTCCATATAGTTGGTATTTCTGTTATTTTTCTACCATTTAGATATGCTTTAATAGTTATTTCCATACCTATTTCAAAACCTCCCACACTTTCTATTTTTATTTCATCTATAACCTTCTTTGAATACATCTTAAAACTATTTGTTATATCATGGGTTGGTATTTTTGTTAAAATGTGAAATGATAAACCTGCCATTTTTGAAAGGAGTTTTTTAAACCAAGGGCCACCAATTTGTTTGCCGCCTTTCATATATCTAGAACCACATACTATATCATATCCATTTTTTATTAATTTATACATTTCATCTACTTTTGTTAAATCATCTGATAAATCTGCCATAATTACCAAAATAATATCGTAATTTGCTTTTTTAAATCCTGTTTTTATTGCATTTAATACGCCTTTACCGTATATATTTTTGATTGGTATTATTTTAAAATTATAAAGAGGTATTAAAGAAGGTAGAATCTCTAATGTAGTATCATTATCAGTATCATATATGATTAAAAGTTCCTTTTCAGTTTTTATTTTATAATTAATTTCCTCTAAGAGATTTGTTATATTTTCTTTTTCGTTATAAACTGGACATACAATAGTTAGCATCTTATATTATACACCCTTTACCAGTGATATTCCATATATCTATTATAATTTTATTTTTAGGAAATTTAATGTTTTTATATACAGAATGTGGTACTGCTATTATTATAATATCAGATTTTTTAATTACCTCTTCTAGTTTTAAAATACATTTATCTTGTATATAAGGGTCTGTAGTTAATACTTTTTCTGATTCAAAATTTAATATTTTTTTCAATTTGTATGATAAAGATTCTCTCTTATCATCAATGTCAGCTTTAAATGCCATTCCAAGTATTCCTATTTTCATTTTTGATAAATTCCATTTCATTTTCATTCTACTTACTATATAATTTGGAAGTCCTTCATTTATCAGCATTGCTGCATGTCCCATATAAAAATTGTTATTATTAAATGCTGCTAATTGCATAGCATCCTTAAAAAGACATGGTCCTGCGGCAAATCCTGGTGATGGTAGATCTTTTGCTCTTGGGTAGTTGTATGTCATTGCTTCGTGTATTTTAAAAAAATCGACTCCATGGTCATTTGCTATCATAAAAAATTGGTTTGCTGTAGCAAATTTGATATATCGCCATGTGTTTGTAAAGAGTTTTGCAAGTTCTGCTTCAATTGGTGATAAAATTATAATATCTTTTGTTAGAAATGAAAATATTTTTTTAGCTCTTTTAATTCCTCTTTTTGTTGTCGAAGATATTATTTGAGGTAATTCCACTAATTCTTTTATTGCATGTCCTTCTGCTATTCTTTCGGGACAGAATGCTATATCAACGTTTATATTATTTTTTTTAAACCATTTTTCAACGAAATTTGTTGTTCCAGGATATACTGTACTTCTTAATATAATTAATTGACCATCTTTGAAATAGTTTTTATATGATTCAAGCATTTTTTTCATTAATTCAAATTCTGGATTTAAATGTTCATCAACAGGTGTGCCTATCACTATTATAAGTGTTTTTGAATTTGATATTGTAGTTGGATCAAGAGATGGTATAAACTTTTTCGTCTTTAATACTTTTTGTAATATTTCTTGGGCAGAATATTCTATAAATGGCATTTTTCCATTTTTTATAGTATAGTATGTTTTTTCATTTATATCAAAAGAACATACTTTAAGACCTTTGTTTGCAAGCATTATGGCAAGTGGTAATCCAACATGTCCAAAACCACCTATTACTGTTACGTCAAATTTTTTCATAATTTTTCTCCTATAAAAAGAGTTTGTTTTCCTAAAAAATACCAAATTATTTTTGTTTTGAGATATAATTTTACAAATAATGGATGTTTAGGTAATATTGATTTTGTAGTATAGGGGAGAAATCTTATTATCATTTTTTTTATATTAAATCCTGATATTTCCAGTGCTTCTTTAAGATTATGATGTGTTAATATAACTTTATGATCGATAAATTTAAAATAGTCAGAACCTAAAAGTGCAAAATTTGGTTGCAATATTATTATTTTTCCATTTTTTTTTAAAACTCTGTGAGATTCTTTAAGAAGATATAAAACTTTATCTGGAGAATTTAAGTGTTTAAGAAAATTACTTATGAATATAAAGTCAAAGTAGTTTGAATTGAACATAAGTAAAGGAGGAACTTTTGCTATGTATATTTTTATACCATCTTCATGTTTTTTTATAGTTTCTGGATTTGAATCTATGCCAAATTTTTGAGAACATTTAATATGTTTTAGAAAATATCCTTCTCCCATCCCGATGTCCAAAATAGTGGAGTTTTGAGGTATGATATTTTGAAAATAATTTTCAACTAAAACTTCCCATATTTTTTCGCTTTGTATTTTTTCTTTTTCTGAAAATCTATTTTTATATATTAGATTTTCCATTTTTTAAGTTTTGTTTTATAAAATTATATGTATCTTCGATTATATAATCTATATTGTATTTAGGATTCCATCCTGATATATTTGTAAGTTTTTTTGAAATACCTATCCTAAATTTTACATCAGATGGTGGAGCAGGAAGGTGTTTTAATTTGGGAAAAGGTAAGTTTTTATTTATTTTTTTCCATATAAGACGTGCTAAATCTATAATTTTAAATGTATTATTTCCACATATATTAAAATCATCGTTTACTATTTTCTTTTTTAATATTATGCTTACTGCTTCAGCTATATCCTTAGCATGGGTGAATGTTCTAACTTGATTCCCATTTCCAAGTATTTCAAAAGGATTTTGTTGTATTATAGCTTTATAAACAAAATCAGGGATAACATGTGCCATTCCAAATTCTACTTCTCCATCAGATTTAATATGTGGTAATTCTCCACTTCCAACAGCATTAAATGGTCGTATTATTAAATATTTAAGTCCAAATTCTTTGTTTGCTCCTTTTACAATATATTCCCCAAATAGTTTTTGCATACCATAATTTGTTATTGGAAGTAACTGGTTAAAAGTATCTTTTTCTGTAACTGGTTTTTTTGACCTTTCATATACCATAGATGAGGAAAAATATACAAAAACTGCCCTTGGATTTACTGATAATGTTGAATCTATAGAGTGACAAATTATTTCTGTATTTTCTTTAGCTATACGATAAGGGATTTTATGAAAATATTTTATTCCACCTATAAGTGCAGCAAGACAAAATATATAGTCATATCCTTTAAATTCCCATGGATACATAGTTCTTATATCTTTTATTATTAAGTTAAAATTTCTGTGATTATAAAAATCATGTTCTATATAACCATATTTAGAAAAATTATCAACTGCAGTGATTTCATAATTATCTTTAAGCAGTTGACGTATTACATATGACCCAATAAAACCACATCCACCTAAAATAAGTATTTTTTTGTTTTTCATAAACTACTAATAATAATAGCAAAAAAATATAGTTAATTCCATGATATTTTTAATTTTTCTGATATAAATGTTGAAAGAAATATCGCATTAATAAATTCAATAGGTACTCTATATCTATCATATCCTACGGTAAGAGAACTAAATAATATTGTATAAATATAAAACACCAACAAATAAATTATTATTTCACTTTTAGTATTTTTCATTTTATTTAACATTTGGCATAGTACTATCGAAAACAGTAACAAATTTAAGATTCTAAATAATATATTTATCATGACATTAATAGTTATCTTTTTATTATATAATATAAATTCTAAAAATTCTTTGTGTTGCTGTTCAAAAAAGTTGTTATTAAAAATATTTATTATTAATAAATAGGAACTTGAAGATGTTATTGTATTTATTAAATTTTTAGTATATATCAAGATAAATTCGAAAGGATTGCTTATTATAGCATATAATGAGAGTGTTGTTAAATATTTACATATGTTTACACTATTAAGTCCGAATTTTTTCATTGTATCAAGTTCGGGAGGACCTTCAAAATCGGATAGAGATGATTTAAAAAAATTGTGTAATTCGTTAATTTTTGGATATTTTTTTTCTAATGTAGAATAATTTGTTTTTTTTATTATTTTCATAGTAGGCCATGCACTTGCTATTCCTTGATGGAGTTCAAGAGGAGTTATTATTCCAAGTTTTATATAATTTCTGATATGATAAGGAATAATAATTATTAAATATCCAAACATGAAAGATAGTGACAACATTAATCTTTTTTTAGTAAAGTTTTTTTTAATTAATAATATCCCAATTGTTAAAATTATCCAATAAAATTTAAGAATTGCTCTTGTTAAAACAGAGATCCCAAGAAATATACCTGATAAGAAAAAATTTTTGTTTGATTTATTTAAAATTGAATAGATAAAAAAAGTATTAAATATTATTATAATAAAAGCATAAAATGTATCTGCCATTAACATCATGGAGTTTATGAATAAATTAGGATTGAATACTATTATCCAACCTGAAAGGATTGAAGTTTTTATGTTTTGTGTTATTTTAAACGAAAGAAAAATTGTTAATATTATTATAAATGTTATTGATATGCAATTTATTATAAAAATTGATAATTCAAAATTTTTATTTAATAGATTACTAATGAAAGAAGTCATATAAAAAAACAATGGCATTTTATTTGAATATGGCATCAACTTCTTTTCTATTATATCAAACCTATAAAAACCATAACCATTTGATATATTACTTATTACTTCAATATATTCATGGCTATCTCCAAAATAAATTATTCCTCTATCAAAGAAAAAAATTATTCTTAATGTTATAGATATTATTATCATTAATATAATGTGTTTAATTATTTTTATATATGATTCTTTTAGTAACATAAAATGCTACAAAAAATATAAATATAAATTCTATTGGTAATCTGTATCTATCATAACTTGATACTAATGAGCTAATAAGTATTACATATATAGCTATACTTACTAAAAATCTAACTATAACTTTTTCTTTTGTGTTTTTCCAAAATATAAACATTCCTAAAATTGTGAATATAAAAAATAAAAAATTTAATGCTCTAAACATGAGATTAGGTATTATAATAAGAAAATCTTTTAAAAATATGGTTTTTATGGGAGATTTTTCTATATTTTCAAACCTTATCATAATTTTGTGTTGTATATCATAATAGCCAGGATAAAATATCAAATCTATAAATTTTAAATTTGATGTAGCAGATGTTATATTATTAATTATGTTTCTTATAAAAATTTTTATAAATTTTAGAGGTTTTTCAAAAATAGTTTCTATAGCAATTGTATTGAAGTATTTACATATTTGAACTTCTGATAGATTTAATTCTTCTCTTGCTTTAATTTCAGCTCCTGCAGGCCATGGAGAATAGTTGCGGTTGTTTATTATAATTCTTTTTATTCTAGAAATAGTTTTATCAGAATGTTTATCTGAATCAATTAAAAGCGATGCTGACCATAACATATTTATTCCATAATTTGTTTCAAGTCCTATAAAATTCATCTTCTTATAATTTCTTATAATCCATGGAGATATAATAAGTATAAAAGCTGTGAGAAAAAGAAGTGTTTGAATGATTTTATCTTTAAATTTTATTTTATTAGTTATTATTATAGGTAATAGAAATATAAAATAATATTTCATAATTGGGCGTGTTAATGTAGATAGTCCAAGTATAATACCAGATAAAAAGTATAAAAAATTATAATTTTTTTTAAACGCTAATATTGTGACAAAAATAAATAGAGATAATAAAAAATTATGATAAGTATCTGTAAGAATTAATAGTGAATTATAAAAAATATTCATATTTAGATTTAACATTATAAAAATAATGAACGTTACAATAATATTATTAGTTATAATATATGACGTTAAGGTCAATACCATGATAGTTATTATCGAACTTATGAGATTGATGTATTTAATTGTCTTATATATTTCATTTATTTCTAATTTTAATATTTTCATTATTACATAGGTAGAATACTGGAAAAATGGCATCTTGTTAGCTGTTGCTTTTATTTTATTATCAGTAAAATCTCTTATTGCAAAACCATATCCATTATAAAGATTTGTAACATGTTCTATATATTGAGGGGAATCTGGATCTATAATTGGTTTAGATACTGTTATTAGTGAAATTCTAATAAATAATATAAGTGATGAGAAAATTATTAGTAATTTTATTTTTTTTTGGTTTATTTCCATGAGATAATTAAATTATATTAAAAAAATGTATAATTTTAAATAGGAGGTATATATGAGAAAAAACGCATTCTTTTTATTAGTATTATGTGTATTACCTATAACTCTTTTAGCTGGGCCTTTTGATGATTTTAAACAATATTTTCAGCAGAATTATTTTAAAGCTTTTGTTAAAGATGTTGGTGGTGTTATAGGAGCAAATGATTTTAATAGTGGTAGAGCTTTAGGATTTCCTGGTTTTGATGTTGGTTTTAATATGGCGGTTCAAAAAGAACCATCTTCTGATAACAAAATTCTTAAAAATGCTGATGTTAAATCTTTTGGAATTCCTTTAATTCATGCTTCAATTGGACTTCCTTTTACTGGATTTGATATTATCTTGAGAGGATTTAGTTATTCAGATCTTAAAATACTTGGTGGTGGAATAAGATATAACATTTTTAAATCTGGCATGATTACTAAGTTTATGCCAGATTTTTCTGCTGTATTCTACTACGACACGATTGATTTTAAATATTTTGAAGGTAAACATATATCTCTAAATATCGTAGGTTCATGGGATTTGCCAATAATTAAACCATTTGCAGGAGTAGGTTTTGATAGAACGAAACTTGAAACAAAAAATATTGGAGTAGGTTTTAACGGTATATCTGAAACAGCATCAAAACCGAGATATACAGTTGGTATTAAATTTTGTCCAATTCCTTTGATGTATATATATGGGGCTTATAGTATAATTCACTCAGAAAATGCTTATAATTTTGGATTAGGTATGAGGTTTTAAAATTTATTATTAACATTAAAAGGAGGTATTTTGATATGGAAGCTACCATAAAATTTACTCAAAAAACTTATAATCTTGTTGAGCTTGCAGAAAAATATGGTGCTCATAATTATCACCCACTTCCTGTGGTTATAACTTCGGCAAAAGGTGTATGGGTTAGAGATATAGATGGTAATAAATATATGGATATGTTAAGTGCTTATTCTGCTTTGAATCATGGACATAGACATCCCAAAATTATAAGAATGTTAATACGTCAAGCAAAAAAATTGACTCTTACTTCAAGGGCATTCAATAATGATCAAATAGGTCCTTTTTTTAAAGAATTATGTGAATTTACGGGTTATGAAATGTGTTTACCTATGAATAGTGGGGCAGAAGCTGTAGAAACGGCAATTAAAACTGCAAGAAAATGGGGATATAAAATAAAAGGAGTACCTGAAGATAAAGCTGAAATAATTGCTGCGAGTGATAATTTTCATGGAAGAACAATAACAATAGTTTCTTTTTCTACTGAACATCAATATAGGGATGGATTCGGACCATTTACTCCAGGATTTAAAGTTGTAAGATACGGAGATATTAATGAGCTTGAAAAATCTATAACATCAAATACTGTAGCTTTTATAGTAGAACCAATTCAGGGAGAAGCTGGAATAAAAGTTCCTCCTCCGGGATATTTGAAAGAAGCTTATGAAATATGTAAGAAGAATAATGTTCTTATGATTGCTGATGAGATTCAGACAGGTTTTGGGAGAACTGGCAAAAAGTTTTGCTGTGATTGGGAAGGTGTGAAACCAGATATTATGTGTCTTGGTAAAGCTTTAGGTGGAGGAGTTCTTCCAGTATCAGCAATAGTATCATCTAAAGATATTTTAGGGGTTTTTAAGCCAGGGGATCATGGTTCTACTTTTGGAGGTAATCCTCTTGCTTGCGCTGTTGCAAGGGAATCAATAAAAGTTATAAAAGAAGAAAAACTTGTCGAGAGGTCCCTTGAGATGGGAGAATATTTTATTTCTAAGCTTAAAACTATTAATGGTCCACATATTAAAGAAATAAGAGGAAAAGGACTTTTAATTGGAGTAGAACTTGATGTTAAAGCAAGGCCTTATTGTGAAGAGTTGATGAAGCGTGGAATTTTAGCAAAAGAAACTCATGATATGGTTATTAGATTTGCTCCACCACTTATAATAACGAAAAAGGAAATTGATTGGGCATTTAAGAGAATTTCTGAGGTCCTTTCAAAATAATTTTAAGTAATTTATTTAAAGTATTTTGATGGCTAATCCGAAAAGTAAATATTATTTAATGGTGTTGTTTGCTACTATTGTATGGGGAGCAGCTTATCCTTTTACAAAACATTTAGTGTTGTTAATTCCTGTTGTTCTTCTTGTTTTTATAAGAGCCTTGATTTCATCAATCTTATTCTTTATATATATCAAACCTAAACTTAATAAATTATTAAATTTTAAATTTTTTTTAAAAATTTTTTTAATGTCAATTTTGGGTGTTACTATACAACAGTATAGTCAGGGTTATGCTCTTACAATGACTTCATCAGTTAATGCAGGTTTTTTAATTGCTTTGACACCTATTATTATTGTAGGAGTTGAAATTTTTATGGGAAATATTTTAACAAAAGATAAATTAAAAGGTTTTGTCTTTGGAGTTTGTGGAACTCTTCTTGTTAGTTATTCAACTGGTAAGCTAAATTTATCTTCTCCATCTACAGTTGGTGATTTTATATTTATAAGTAGTATATTTACTTGGGCTGGATATGTAATACTTACAAAAAGATGGTTTGCAGGATATAATCAAATTGAAATAACTTCATATACTATGTTAATATCTGTTTTAACCCTCCTTCCATTTGTCTTAAATATTAATATTTTAAATGAAATATCGAAATTAGATACATTGGGTTGGATTTCTATTGCTTACCTTTGTTTTTTATCTTCTTTTTTAGGGTATATGTTTTGGAATATTTCTGTTGAGAAACTTGGAGCTATTACTGTATCATATTTTATATATGATGAGCCTTTTGCTACACTAATAAGTGCGTATATTATAACAGGGGAAAAAATGCCTATGTTGTCTTTTTATGGTGGTTTGTTGATTTTTATTGGCATATATTTTGTTCTTAAAGAAAAGAAAAAGGAATATGAGAGAGAAATATTATCTTGAAATAAGAGAAAAATTTGGTAATAAAGTTTTTTTAGATTTTGCTGCTTGTGAATTTACTTCCTATAAAACTGGAGGTTTAATAAAAGTATTATTTTATCCTGAAAATTCAAAAGATATTATTGATATGCTCGATTTTATAAAAACAAAAAAAATTAATTATTTTATTTGTGGTAGGGCAACTAATATATTAGTAAGTGATTTAGGTTATGATGGAGTTTTTATAAAAACAGATAAAATTAATTCTTTTAGTTTTGATAATAATATTCTTAAAGCAGATGCTGGATGTTTATTAGATGAAATAATAGTTAATTGTGTAGAAAAATCTCTGTCAGGGTTGGAAAAGTTATCTTATATTCCTGGAAGTGTTGGTGGTGCTATTAAAATGAATGCTGGGGCTTTTGGATGTGAGATTTTTGATAGATTGGAATACTTTGATTGTATAAATACATTAACTTTTGAATTTGAGAGAAAATTTAAAAGAGATATTAAGTATGGTTATAGATATGTAGAGAGTATAGATGATTTAATTATTTTAAATGCTGTTTTTTCCTTAGATAAGGGAGATGTTGTTTTTCTTAAAAATATAAGAAATGAAATAATTAGAAAAAGAGAATCAACTCAACCGTTAGATTATCCTTCTGCGGGAAGTGTTTTTAAGAGACCCAAAGGGGATTATGCTTCAAGATTAATAGATATATCTGGCCTTAAAGGTAAAAGATATGGTGGAGCATGCGTTTCTGAAAAGCATGCTGGCTTCATTATAAACCTTGGGAATGCCACTTCCTCAGATATTTATAGTCTGATAAAAATTATTAGGGATGAAGTGTTTAAAAAAACAGGGATTAAACTTGAACTTGAACAAATTCTTGTTGGCGAGTTTTATTAATAGTTATCTTATTAAAAGAAAATGCCAGTATGGTAGTTTTTCAGAGAATATTATTTTTGTAAAACAATTTTTAAGATTATTTTCTATTTCTTTACGAGAAAACCTTTTTTCTATAGAGGTAAAGAATCTATCGTAAACATCTTGTTCAATTCTCTCTATAGTTTTGTTTTTATAAAATTCATAAAGTGGTATTATTTTACCTTTGGAAAAAAACTTTTCTGCTAATTTTCCTATATTTATTAGTGGGAGGTAACAAGTATAGGTTATGATTTTAGTTATTACTATTTTTATTTTTTTGTTTTCTGTTTTTGATAATATACTTCTAATTAAAGTAACGAATTTTAAAATAACTTTCCAAATAACTGGTCTATTATCTAAATTATAATATAAAAATATTAATGATACAGGTGCATATTCTGAAATTTTTTTAATTTCTGTAAATGTATCTTGGGGAATATGATGAAGAACACCAAGCGAGAAAATAAAATCTGCAAAATTTTTTTTAAAAGGAAGTCTAGTTATATCTGCCATGAAAAACATTACATTTGTTTGCTTTTGAAAGTTTTTTCTAGCTATAAATATACTTGTTGAAAAATCTATTAGGATTAATTCTTTTGCAATGTCTTTTAAAAAATAGCTCCATCTTCCTATTCCACATCCTAAGTCTGCTATTCTTTTGTTTTTTATTAATTTTTTATCTACTATGTCAAAATACATTTCAAATTCTTTTTTATGTTCATCATCAAGTATTTTATGATATGTTTCCCATTCATGAGAAAAACTTTTTTGAACATTTAAAGAATATTTTAGAGAATTTTGTTTCGAATTAATTAAGTCATCATGTATTATTATAACATCATTAATTATATTGTATTTTTTTTCATTTAATATAATAAAACTATCAGCAATTTCTACATAACTTGAATCAAATATTTCTTTAAGTGTTGATGCAAATTTAGAGTAATATGCCATTAAATTAAAATTCCTGCAATAGCTGCTGTCATAAAACAGGCAAGAGAGCCAGCTAAAACTGCATAAAGTCCTAGTTTTGCAAGGTCGTGTCTTCTTGTGGGTGCTATTCCTCCAATACCTCCTATTTGAATTGCTATTGAAAGAAAATTAGAAAAGCCACAAAGTGCATAAGAAGCAATTATGGCTGATCTTTCAGATATCACTCCTGGATTATTTTTAATAAACTCTGCCATATTAAAATATGCTACAAATTCATTTAAAATAGTTTTTTGTCCCATCCATTGAGCAACTTTTGGTATATCTTGTGGAGTAATCCCCATCAACCAAGCTATTGGATAAAATATCCATCCCATTATTTTTTCAAGCGTAAGTCCTGGTGATATAAATCCTATAATATAATTCCCTAAAGCTAAAAGACTCATAAAAGCTATAAGGCATGCTGCCACATTAAGTGCAAGTGTAAGCCCTGTAGTAGCTCCATTTGCTGCTGCATCTATTATATTTGCATCATTTATCTCTACATGTATTTTAACAATTCCTTTTGTTTTTGGGTGTTCTGTTTCTGGAATTATTATTTTTGCCATAACTAAAGCAGCTGGAGCACTTATTATTGAAGCGGCAAGTAAATGTCCTGCTATGTTAGGAATATGGTCTTTTAAAATTCCAATGTATGCAGCCATAACTCCTCCTGCTATTGTTGCCATACCACCAGTCATAACTGCTAACAGTTCGCTTTTAGTCATTTCTGGAACGTAAGGTTTAATAACAAGAGGAGCTTCTGTTTGACCAACAAATATATTCGCACTGGCAGATAAAGATTCAGCACCACTTGTACCCATAAATTTCGTCATTATTTTAGCAAAAAATATTACAATTTTTTGCATAATTCCAAGATAATACATGACTGACATTAATGATGAAAAAAATATTATGGTTGGTAAAACTTGAAATGCGAATATAAATCCATAATTATTGCTATCTGCTAAAGAACCAAATACAAATTTTGCTCCTTCTATTGAAAACGATATTATTTTTACTATTATATCATTCATTATTTCGAAAAATTTCCTTCCTAGAGGAAATTTTAATACAAGAAAAGCAAAAATTACTTGAATAATTGTTCCAGTAATAACAGTTTTATAGTTTATAGCTTTTTTGTTTGTACTAAATAGGTACGCTATTAAAATGAGTGCAAATATACCTATTAGACTTATGACTCTTTCCATATTTCCTCCGTTTATATATTATATCAATTTAATTTTAGTAATTTTTTTATGTAATAAATTGCTGCTTTTGAAGAAAATTCGTTTATTCCATATGTTTCTATTATACAGTCAAAGTCTTCTATAAAAAAAGTTGAATCATAAGGATTTAACATATTTATATATAGCGAGTGATCATAGTAATTTAATAATTTTTTTATTTCTTTTATTTTTTCATCTTTAATATATGGCCAAAAATATGATGCTATTATAATATAAGAATCTTGTATTTTATGTTTTTTTAGTTCATTAATATTAGTATACATAATAGCAGATGAATTTAGTTTTTTTATTTCACTATAAATGATTAATATATCTTTTAAATATCTTTGAGGAATTATAAATAAAATATCAAGTTTTTTTGTATTTATTATTTTATCTATCTTTGAGCATTTAGGTGACGTTATTGATTTTAATGATATTTCTTGAGCAATTTTTTTATATGCAATATCAAAATCATCTTTATATGAATAAAAATTTTTTAATTTATGCTTTTCTTTAAAATTTTTGATTCTTATATTTTTTTCTAATATGTCTTTAATAGTTAATTCTTTATTTTTTATTGCTTTTTTTATACGATTTACTACTTTTTGAGAGTTATACCTTCCTATTAATACCATATCTGATCCATTTTTAAGTGATATTACAGCAGCATCTTCAACTGAATAATTTGATGATATTGCTTTCATGTCTAAACTATCAGTTATAATCAAACCTTTAAAACCAAGTTGTTTTCTTAAAATATCTTTCATAAATATTTTTGACATGCTTGCTGGATTGTTAGAATCAATCAGTTTATACAATATATGTGAGGTCATTATAATGTCTGCTTTATCTTCTAATATCATATTTTTGAATGGTTTTATATGTATTTCATAAAGTTCTATAGGTTCAATTGAAGTTTGTGGTAATACTAAATGAGAATCTTTATCAACCATTCCATGTCCTGGAAAATGTTTTAATGTTGTTATAATTCCAGATGCACTAAGTCCTTCATAAACTGCTTTGGAAAAGTTGAATACTATTAATGGATTATTTGAAAAAGACCTAATATTTATTATTGGATTTTTAGGATTAGTATTTACATCGATAGTAGGTGCAAAAATAGTATTTATTCCTGCTTTTTTTAATTCAAGACCTATAAGGTAAAATAAAACAGAGGTATTTTTTATATCTGATGATTTTGCTATAGCCATATTTGATGGGAGATTTAAAAGACCATGTGTTTGATGTAGATAAACAGTTCCACCTTCGTAATCTATTGCTATAAATGGGGGATTATTTTTTGATTTTTCATATATTTTAGTTGTAAGATTTCTTGTATCTTCAAAATTATGATTACCCCACATAAGTTGTATTCCACCAATACCTTCTTCGATATCCGTAAATATGTATTTTTCTTGATCTATATCGTAAGATTTGAATATTAATTGATAAATGAATGAATCATTAAATAATTCATTAGAGGATGTTTGAGAAAACAAGCAAATGCTTCCAAGTAAATATGTAATCAAAAGTAATTTTATTTTTAAATATTCTAACACAAAATATTATATAATATTCATTCATTATGGAAAATAATTTATTTAAGTTAATTTATATTGATGATAATTTAATTACAGTATCAAAAAAATATGGTATACCTGTTACTAAGGGTAGAGGTGATTTATCAAAAATTGAAAATCTTACAGATATTTTAATTAAGGAGTTTGGAAATATATATAGAGTCCACAGAATAGATAAAGATACATCAGGTTTAATTGTGTTTGCGAGAAATAAGTATATTCATCGAGATTTGTCTATACTTTTTGAAAACAGAAAGATTATTAAGAAATATCTCGCTATAGTGTGGGGAATAATTGATAAAAAGATTAAAATAGATAAACCTATTAGAGAATTTGCTTCTGGAAGATGTGGTGTAGATTATAGAGGTAAAAATGCCTTAACATATATAACACCAATAAAACAATTGAATGAATTTACTCTTATTGAAGCATATCCTTTTACTGGCAGGAGACATCAAATAAGAGTCCATTTGTATGACATAGGACATCCTATTGTTGGAGATCCTCTTTATGGTGATTTACCTAAACAAAAAAAATATTTTAGAATGTTTTTACATTCTGCTTATATTTCTTTTTATTTTAATGATTATAAATATAGTTTTGAAGATTCAGATGAGTTCTTGAAGATTATAAATGAAACTTTTTAGACTTATTTACATCTAAATATATAGGAGGTGTATTATGATGTTAGATTATGAAACTAGAGATAAAATAAAAAAAGCATTTTCAGATTTGAAAAACAGGGTCGGAATTGTATTTTTTAAAGAGAGTTTAAATTGTTCAACTTGTAAAGAAATGGAAATATTATTAGAGGAAATAAAAGATACACTAAGTTTTATAGATCTTGAAGTTTATAATAAATATTTGGATATGCAAAAAGCAGATGAATATAAAGTAGAAAAAACACCTGCTGTGTTTTTTAAAGATTATTTAGGATTTAAAAAGAATTTGATAATATACGGTTTTACTCATGGATATGAATTTATAACTCTACTAGAAATAATCAAATATATCTCTGGCTTTAAAATTGATTTAGAAGAGGAAAGTATGAAAGTTTTAGAAACATTGAATAAAGATGTTAATATAAAAGTGTTTGTTACTCCTACTTGTCCTTATTGTCCTTCTACTGTTTTAACGCTTGCTAAATTTTCTTTATTTTCTTCTAGAATAAATACCGAGATAATAATGGTAAATGAGTTTTATGAACTTGCAACAAAATATGGTGTTAGAGGTGTACCAAAAACTATTGTGAATGAAAAGATACATCTTGAAGGGGCAAGAGCTGAATCAGATTTTATAAATGCAATTTTAAATAGTTAAATTTTAATTTTGTATAATAGGTTTAATGAAAGATATTATTTTTTGTAAAAATAAAAAAAATACAGACTATGATTATATAGAGCCAGAAATAGTTGACCTTGAAGAAAAAAGAAGAAATGGTTTTATTTATAATGTCTTTTTAAAGTTTTTTAATAATTCTAAAAAAATTCTTATTATCTTTATAATATTATGGCTAATATTATCACTTTTTTTTATTATTGGAGGTGTTTTTTTATCTTCAACAGTGATTGGAATGATTATAGGAATACCAATTATTATCCTGGGCTTTTTAAGTTTAATGGTTTTAATTAATATTTTTAGATTATTAATGAAGATAAAAATATTTAAATAATTGGAGGTATAATGTATACAAAAATAAATAATATAGAAAAAAACATTTTTTATGAGAGAAAAAATGGGTGGTTATTGGTTAAACAGAATGAAGAAAAATCAATTAGTAAATTTTCTTTAGAATATATGGATTTTTTGTCTAAAGTTAAAACAGAAAGAGAATTTCATAATATGGCAATTTCTTTTCTTAATAAATCTGGTTTTAAACCTCTCAGTTATTTTAAAAAAATTTCAGAAGGAGATAAAATTTATATTTCTGAGCATGATAAAACTATTTTTGCATTTATTATAGGTAGAAATGAAATTGAAACTGGAATAAATATTGTAGGAGCTCATATTGATTCTCCTAGAATAGATATAAAACAAAATCCTTTATATGAAGATAATGATACAGGTATGTGTTATTTAGATACTCATTATTATGGGGGAATAAAGAAATATCAATGGCTGTCTCAACCTCTTGCTTTGCATGGTGTTGTTATTAAAAAGAATGGTCAAAGAATTAATATTATAGTTGGTGAAAATGATAATGAACCTGTTTTTTGTATAACTGATTTGTTGCCACATCTTGCACAAAATCAAATGAAAAAAACTCTTTCAGAAGCAGTTGAAGGAGAGAAATTAGATATATTAGTAGGCTCAATTCCTATAAATGATGATAATCTAAAATTCAAAGTAAAAGCAAATATTTTAAAAATTTTAAATGAAAAGTATTCAATTACAGAAGAAGATTTCCTTTCGGCAGAACTTGAAGCTGTTCCTGCTTTTAAACCCAGGGAATTGGGTTTTGATAAGTCTATGATAATTGGATATGGGCAAGATGATAGATCTTGCGCTTATGCAGCATTGAAAGCTTTTATAGATTCAAAGGAAAGTGATTTCACTTCATGTCTTATACTCGCTGATAAGGAAGAAATAGGTTCTTATGGGGCTACTGGTATGGCTTCTAATATGTTCGAATATGCTTTTTCAGAAGTAATATTAAAGTATTATAATTCTTATAATGATATAAAACTTAAAAGAGCTCTTAAAAATTCATGGATGATTTCAGCAGATGTAAATTCTTTATTTGATCCATTATATCCTTCAGTTTCCGAAAAGAAAAATACAGCTATAATTAATCATGGAACTTGCGTTACAAAATATACTGGCAGAGGGGGGAAAAGTGGAGCTTCTGATGCAAATGCTGAGTTTTTAGCAGAAATCAGAAGAATATTTGATTCTAATGGAGTGATATGGCAGACTGGTGAGCTTGGCAAGGTAGATGAAGGTGGAGGGGGAACTATTGCTCATTATCTTGCAAGATATGGAATGCAGGTAGTTGATTGTGGGGTTGGAGTTCTATCAATGCATGCTCCTTATGAAATTGTTTCAAAATTTGATTTATATATGACTTATAAAGCATATTTATGTTTTTTAAAGGATAATAATAGGATTAAATAATAGGGAGTCTTTATGATAATAAAAATAATTGTAACTGGTGGAACATTTGATAAAGAGTATAATGAAATTACTGGACATCTTTTTTTTAGAGATACTCATGTAAAAGAAATGCTTGAACTTGGTAGATGTAGAGTTAAATATAATATTAAGAAGCTTATGATGATAGATAGTCTTTTTATGAAAAAAGAACATAGAGAAATCATTGCTAAAGAATGTATAAGAAGCAAAGAAAAAAATATTATTATAACACACGGTACTGATACAATGGTTGAAACAGCAAAACTTCTTGGTAAAAAAATCAAAGATAAAACAATAGTTTTAACTGGTGCTATGGTTCCCTATAGATTTGGTTCATCTGATGGAATGTTTAATCTTGGAAGTGCAATTTCTTTTGTACAAGTACTTCCTCCTGGTGTCTACATTGCAATGAATGGACGTTATTTTAATTGGTATAATGTTAAAAAAAATAAAGAAAAGGGTGAATTTGAAGAGATTGGTAATTAAAATACTATTATTGTTTTTTCTTTATTTGTAGATGGTAAAGGTGGTGTTTTTTCTCTATTTTTTTCTTTGAATTTTTCAAGTTGTGGAGATTTTTTAGGAGTTGGTTTATCTTGAAAATTTCCTAATCTGTATGTTACGGAGAAGATACTGTATTTGTATACAGACGTAAATGTAGTTGCTATATCAAATGAGAAATTATGAGTATATAACCCAATACCTAAAGTTAAACCTTTGTTGTCATCAAAAAATCTATAGCCTGTTCTAAAAGAGAAAATGTCTTCAATAGTATAATCTATACCTAATTTAAGCGATTGTTTTTTATCAGTTAAGTAACTATCATATTCAATAGAAATAGTAGTTTTATTTTCAAGTATAGTTGGCCTTGAATATGAAGTGGCTATTCTAAATATAGTTGGAAGTTTATACTCTTCTTTATAGTATTTTATTTTTCCGAGAGAATTTGATAGCGATAATCCAAATGTTATACCAACATCTGTAAGCTTTCCAATATATCCTACATCAGCTGCTAAAGAATTTGCAGAGTATTTTGATAGTAGTGTTGAGTTGATATATTTTAAAGATATTCCTGCAGCACCTTCAAATTTTGATTTTGTAGAAGGACTAATATATATAGTTTGTTCTGTTAACTTTTCTGCATATCCAAATGTTATTATAGTATCTTTTTCTGCAGATGTGTTTTTTTCTGTTATATTACCTGAATTGTCTATAGTTCTTATTTTCATATTACCAAGATTTGAGAAATATATAGACATACCACAATGAGGTGTAGAGAATTCTGATAAAATTTTATATGGTATTTCTATAGCAGTTGAAATGTATGAATATGAAGCGTCTTCAAAACCATTAGAAAGTGACAATGATGTTTCAAATTTTTTACCAAAAGCAAGACCTGCTGGGTTGTAATTTAAAGCAGATATACCTTCTTCTATTGCAGCGTTTGAACCAGCCATTCCTACAACTAAAGCGTTGAAATCATTTTTTAAAATGTCTAATCCTGATAGTTTTAAATTTAGTATTAGAATTGTTGTTAAAAGTAGTATATTCATCTGATTATTCCTACTTTTTCAACTTTGTTTATAGCACCTTCCGTTTTTATGTAATATATGCCACTAGGAAGTTTTTCATTTTTCTCGTTTGTTCCATCCCATATTAGTGTCATTTTTCCAAATATGTTTCCATTATATAGTTTTTTTATTAGAGTTCCTGTTGGAGTATATACGGAAACTCGAATGTTTGAATTATTCTTAGATTCAAGGTTTATAATTATTTCAGTATTACTTTCATTTATAACATTATTATATGTTATAAACTCATTATTGCTACCTGTAAGATTGACTTTATCAGAAATTCCAAGATTTATGTAATTATTATTTTTATTACCTATTTCAAACATATGATTTTTTGCCATAATCTTAAAATATATTGTGCCAACATATGGATATTTTTGTGAAAATGTTTGTCCTAAATAATTTTGAAACTTAATTTTGCCTTTTATCATATAGCTACCGTCTGTATCTATAGTATAATAATTAGCTCCTATACCAGATAAATCATTTTGATCTGTTATGCTTATAAAGTTTTTTGAAAGTTCATTCATTTTGATATCAAGGATTTGTATACAATCTTTTTCGCAAAATTCGAACACTTCACCATTTTTCCAATTTTTTGCAATTGATGTGTTATAATAAAACTTAGGAATTTTAATTTTAAATTCAAAAACATCCTGATTTGGAATTGAAGTTAATTTTGTTATAATTAATGAAGTGTTAAGCTTTCCATCATACGTTAATATATAGGGGAAATTTCTGTTATAATCTGTTCCAGGGCCCATATCTGCGTTTAATCCAGGGGTTACAGATATATAGTATATTCCAGGTGTAGATATATAATAATAGAATTCATTTATTGGTTCTCTAGTCAAACATGTTTCGGTATATTGTGGATTGTAAGGTGGATAACACAAATCAGATTTTGTTGGTGGCATTTGATATGCAAGAGGTTTTCCATATTCATCAAATAAGAATATTGTATAAGCATGATAAAGTCCTATATTGTGTTTGGGTAGTTCAAGTTTTAAATGAAAAATTCCTGAATTTAAAGATAAAGCATAATAGTCTTCATCTCCTGAATAGTCAATATAAGCTATGATTTTAGATAATGAAGAAATGTCTATTGCATATGTTGGACCATTATTAGGTTCATATTTGTCTACAATTGTATAATCCGATATTATTCCGTGTGCTGCGAACGCATTTCTTATCTTTTGTTCTTCGCACCCTGTGCTTTCTATTGTTTTACATAAGTCAATCATAGCTTCCATAAAACCTTCGAAACTATCAGGAAAATAAAACATACTTCCGAAAACATATACATCTGTTTTTGATAAACCTGAAAAATTGCCACTTGTAAATGTTCCAAGACTATATTGTGGATTTTTTGCAAGTTTATACAAAACCCCACTTAAAATTTGGCCATCTTCATGAACTTCACCTTTCCAATCAAATGGCATTTTTTTTGTTACTGATGAAATATCTCGTCTTGCTCCTTCTCCAATTCCAAGAAAATTACCAACAATTGACAATGTTTTCCCTTCATCCCAGAAGGAAGAAAGAGCAAAATAATCAGAAATTGCTTCAGTAATTGCTCCAAATTCACCAAAATATATTATTGGATATATTCTGTTCATTACAAGATGTATATATTCGTGTCTTATTACAGTACCATCCCAAGCGAAGTTTAAATCATTTTGAATAGGTCCTCTTCCAATATATATTGCATCATGTACTAAATCATAAAATGCATTATATACAGGTGTGTTACCAGAATATACATTAACATTTACAGGAACTCTTTTATCTAAGTCTATACAATTTCCACTACATTTTGAATTAAACTTCATTATAAAATCTCTTATTGCTGTTAAATGATAAAACGTATTTGTAATAGGTGAGGTTGAAATTACAAATGAACCTGTTGCATTATTTTTACCTGTAGGGTTTGTTATTATTATATATGTGGATGCTGTTATAGAAAAATTTCCGCTTCCTGATTCATTAGTTATGAGTTTTATATTATATGAATTTGATGGAACTAAACCAGCAGTGAAATTATTTTTTTCTTTACCAATAAATGATGATATTCTTTGATTGTTTGAATCTAATAAATATAATACGTCAATATCATTTGAGTTACCATATTGATCTATGTCTCCTATATTAAAAACGGAAAAAAATGGGGTAACAAAAGCAAGAGATTGTCCAGAGGGTATATTTAAGTTTGGTGTGATATTATATGATAATATTGAATTTGGTAAATAAGAATTGACAGAAAGAGATGCTGGCGTGGATTTTATTTGATAAGTACCATTAGTTAAAAAGAAATAATTACCTGTATAATCTACTATAGAAAAATATGGACCAAGGATGGTAAAAAAGACTTTTCCACCAATTTCTCCTGGATCATGATCTATACAATATTCTCCGTTTGATTTAGTTGTTGTTGAACTTAAATAACTTCCTGAAAAAATATATAAATCTTTAAAATTTTTAAGAACAGGTGAAACCCATGGTACAGTTGGATTCCCTTCAGGGATTGGAGATATTTCATAAACATATCCTCTTATCGTTCCTGAAGTTTCTTCTATCATCTGGCAAATATATTGTCTTTTATCATATTTAAATAATATTTTTCCTGAGATTGCATCTATATAAAAAACCCAATTTCCATTTTTCAACCCTGTCCCTCCATATCCTTCTATTTTATAGGCAAGATAAAATTTTTCATTTAACTCATCAGGATAGATTACAAGGGTATATGTAGATATTTTAAAATTTTGATATTCACTTTCTTTTTTTATTTCATCTAAAGCTTGTTCTATTTTTATTTTTGGATTTGTGTCTAAGTTTATTTTTGGATAATATCTAGACGAGTAGTAAGAAATTTCATTTTTATTGTTTCTATGAATTTTAACATATGAAAATTCGATATCTAAACCATTATAAGTTTGAATAAAATATATGTGAGAAGTGTTATAAAAATTAGACTCGGTTATTTTTCTTAATTTTGAAAAATCTACATTTAAAATTTTTTCATTTTCAATTAAAAAATTTCTTGAAGCTTCTTCTATTGAACCATAATATTTTTTAGATGTTGAGTCTCCACTTATTGATGAAATTGTATTTGTAAAATAGTTAATTTTAAATTTCCAATTACCTTCATTTGAATTTTCTCTATTAAATTTTTTAAAAATATCAAGGTTATTTTTAAAAGTGTTAGGAGTTATTTTTAAGTTTTCTTTCTTATCTTTTTTTATTTTATTAACAGTGTAAGAAAGTGGAGAATAATATGATTTTCTTGCATCTTTGAATTCATTAGCATATGATATAAAAACTATTAAAAATAGAATTTCTTTCATTTTTTTCTCACTATTTCTATTATTTTAACAGCAGCATCAATTGATACATAAGGATCTGAGTCATTTATGTATTTTTCTAAATATTTTTTTGAACATTCTAAATTAATATTTGATATTTCTATAAATTTTCTTTTAGCGTTGGAGTCTTCTATTGAATTCAAATAATCTATTTCATCACAAGTAATTTTAAAGTTTTTATTTTGAGAAAATTTTTTAAGTATAGTAAGTTTTGTAATTATATCAGGTGTATCTTCATATATTTTTTTAAGTTTATTTTCAATTTGAGGATTTGATGAATTTAATAGTATAATTATTGTCTTTATTTTTATAGTTGGATTATCACTATCTATAAATTTACTTATTTCTTCTTCTTCTTTTTTAGATAAATTAGCACATCTTAAAGAATTAAGAAGATTTATTTGTATTCTTATCGACTTTTCTTTTTTTAATGCTTGAATTATCCCATATGATTCTGTTGGACATATTTTGGCTAAATTTTCAGCTGCTTGATTCCTAATTTCTTCGTCTTGTGATGATAGTGCTTTTAAAAAAGTGTCCATTTCATTTTTATATCCTATTTTAGCAAGTTCTCTTGCTGCAGCATCTCTCATTTGTCCGAAAGGATCATTTTCTTTTACGTCAAGTAGTAAATTTTTTGCTTTTATACCTTCAAGTTCTGCTATTGTCGCCATTGCTTTTTCTCTAATTTTATTTGTTGATATAATTTTGAGCTGTGTTAATGGATCATTTTTAGTTATATCAAAATCTGGTTTTTGTTCTATTATCTCTTTAAGTTTACTTAATCCAGAAGCATCACCTAAGTTCCATAATGCTTTTGCTGTTGCTATAATAACATATTTATTTGTATCTGAAAGATATTTTTTAAGAAGTGGTATTAATTTAGTTTCACCTGTTTTAGATATTGATTCTATAGCATAACTTTTAATATCAGAATCACCAGATTTTATATGTTTTACTAAAATTTCAACTGCATAACGTGGAGAAAACACTTCTGTTGATTTAAAAACTTCTTGTTGTGCTGTTAAATATTTTGAAAACCATATGAATATAATCAGTAACTTCATAAAAAAATTCTACCAGATATCTGTTAAATGTAGATTAAATAAATATTACAAATTTTAAATCACACTAATAATGGACTTGTATTCTTTTATCAATTTAAAATATTCTGCTACAAAAGCACCTACAAGTGTAAGCCCTTCAAAGTTTTTTTTCAGTTTATTAAAATTCTGAATTTTAGATTTCGATGCGGCAATTAAATATAGAATTTCTTTACTATGATATCCGTAATCCGATTTATGTTCCATCCCATGATCTGTTGTAATTAATAATAAATCTTCGTCATCCATTAGATTAAAAATATTTTCAAGAGCGCTGTCTATTTGTTCTATAGATTTTATTGCTCCAGTTATATCTCTTGTATGTCCCCAAAGGCTATCGGTATCAACTAAATTAGAAAATATAAAAGTTCCGCATGGTCTATATATAACTTTTTTAGTTTTAATAGCATTTATTATTCCTTGTATGTTAAATATATTTGTGTCTTTTTTTTGTGGATGTATAAACCAAAATCCCATAGATTTATCAATAAATTCTTCAGATGTTATTTTTATTTTTTCAGCATAATGAGTATTTACTAAATCGCTTGTTTTTCCAACAGATATTGTCCATATTTTTTTGTCATTAAGAATATCGATGAGAGTTTTATTTTTTAAAGGAAGTACTGCATCATATCTATTTGGAGTTCTAATTATTTCTTTGCCTTTCCTTATATAACTTCTTGCTATTGCACGAGTTATTGGAATATTCATTTCTATTGCTAATGATAATGCAGTATCTGCAATATATTTTTGTTCTTTTAATGGAATTATTTTTTCATTCATAGCAAATTGTATTAAAGGATCACATTTACTTGCATAAACTATTGGATAACCAGTCTTTTCATGATATTTATAGTTTTTTTCAATTGCTTCTATACCTCCTGCCATTTTATTAAAAAAAGTTTTTCTGTTTATTCTTTTTTCAAGTTCTTTTATATAATTAGTGGGGAAACCTTCTTGAAAAAGATTAAATTTTCTGGTATCAATTATTCCAACCATCTCACGATGCCCAATAAGGCTGTCTGCAGTAGTAGATTGTTGGGTTATTGGTAAGATTATAGAATTTATATTTTCCTCTAATTCCTTTTTGTCAATATATTTTAATTCTTCCTGCGAAAAAAAAGCAGTTATTCCACATTTTTTTAAAAAAGGTATTTTTAATGTTTTTTGATGTTTTGATACTAAATATTTCAAAGTATTAACTCCTACAGCATCTATTACACATAGGATTACTGTTTTTTTGTTTTTTATCTTCATAATTTTAATTATATAATTTTTATTTGGAGGTTTTATGTTAAAAATGTTTTTCTTTTTTTCTTTTCTTCACTGTTCGGATGTTTATTATAATTTATATGTTGATATTAATCCTAAAAATAATTTTATCAATGTTAATGCTGATATTAAGTTTACGGAAGAATTTTCTCGTTTAAATTTTTATTTTGATAAAAATATTCAAATTAATAAAACAAATGTTTCTATAAATATTGTAAAAGGTCCTGAGAATTATCATATTTATGAAATATATAATAAAAATAATAAAAAAATAAAAAGTTTTAATATTTCATATTCTGGTTTTTTTAAATATGAATTAGATGGTAAGGATGAATATGCTAAAGGTATGAAGTATACGAAAGGAATTATATCTGAAAATGGATGTTTCTTATCTGATACTTCTGGTTGGTATCCTATATTTAGTGGAAGGAGATATTACTTTGATATAACTGTAAAAATTCCTAGTGAGTTTGATGTGGTTTTACCTGGAAAATTGAAATATGGTAAGAAAACAAATAATTTTAGAGAAGTAAGATATATAAATAGTAAACCAGTTTTTGAAATACCTTTAGTATGTGGTAAATATGAAAAATATTATCTAAAATCTAGTCCACCAATATATGTTTATATGTTAAATCCTGATGAAGAACTTGCAAAAAAGTATTTAAATTATTCCAAACTTTATATAGATATGTATGAAAAAATGATAGGAAAATATCCATATGAAAAATTTGCTGTTGTTGAAAATTTTTGGGAAACTGGATATGCTTTCCCTTCTTTTACTCTTCTTGGAAGTTCTGTTATGAGACTGCCATTTATTTTTGTTAGTTCATTGCCTCATGAAATTTTACATAATTGGTGGGGGAATGGAGTATATGTAGATTATGATAAAGGAAATTGGTCCGAAGGACTTACAACTTATCTTTCAGATTACTTAATGGCAGAACAAAGGGGGAAAGGAGTTGAGTATAGAATGAATGTGTTAAAAAAATACAAAGATTATGTGAGTGATGATATACCTTTGAATCAATTTTATGAAAGACATTCAAATCAAACTGAGGCTGTAGGATATGGTAAAGCAATGATGCTTTTTCATATGATAAGAAAAATTATAGGAGATGATAAATTTTTAGAGGGTTTAAAAATTTTTTATATAGAAAATTTGTATAAAAAAGCATCATGGGAGGATATTAATAATGCATTTAGAAAAGTAGTAAATATAGATTTAAAAGAGTTTTTTGATTCTTTTGTTAATAATAAATATTCTTTTTCTCCTTTACTTTTGAAAGAATCTATTGTTATAGATGATAATAAAAATGTTAAATTGAAAATTTTGAATAATAGTTTTAATAATATGAAGATTCCTTTAAGGTTTATTTATTCTAATAGTAATTTTGAAGAGTATTTTTTATCTGTTAGTAGTGGAGTTAATAATTATATCATTGGAATAAAAGATGAATTATCTGCTATCTGTCTTGATTGTGATTTCGATGTATTACGAATTCTTGCTGACTCTGAAACACCAATTACTTTTTCAAAAATGTTTGCTAAATCAAAAGTTAAAGTAATGAGTGAAAAAAAACTTGACGGTTTAAATAACTTTTATGAAGTAAATAATATAGATAGTGATATTTTGGTTGGTAATATTTGTCTTGATTTTATTTGGGATAATAGTTTTGTTAAAGTAAATAATAATATTATTACAATAGATGGGAAAAGTTATAAAATGAATGATTATAATTATGTTTTTATACTACCTTATGAAAAAAATAATTTTAAAACATTTCTTTTGTGTGAAGATAAATGTGAAATTATTTTAAATAAACTTATTCATTACGGCAAATATAGCTATTTAATATTTGATAAAGAATTTAATGTTGTTGATAGTGGTATTTGGCAACTGAAAGAGAGAGATAACTTATTTTTGCTAAATCGAAGTTTGCCTATACTTTTTAGCAATAAATTTAAATCACTTTACCCTTATTATTCTTTTTTTAATATAGAGAATATAAAAAAGGATTTATATTATCTAAGTGAAAAATTAAAAACTAGGCATCCTGGTTCCTCTCAGTTATTAAAAGCAAGTTATTATATTGAAAAAAAATTTAAAAAAGTTGGTTTAAAACCATTTTTTAAGAGTAGTTATAGGCAACAATTTGTTGTTGATATTAATAATATGAAATATAATCTTTATAATATTTGTGGAAAAACATCAGATGATGAAAGTTATATTTTAGTATCAGCTCATTACGATCATATTTTTCCAGATATTAATGGAACTTATCCTGGAGCAAATGATAATGCAAGTGGTGTTTCTGTTTTGCTTGAGTTGGCAAGAGTAATAAATTTGAGTAATAAAAAAGGTATTATTTTTTGCGCATTTAGTGGTGAAGAATTTGGGAGATCTGGCTCGGATTTTTTTGTAAAAAATTTAAAAAACGAAAAAATAGTTGCAAATATTAATATAGATGCTGTTGGAAAGGTTAATTCAAATGTTGTTGTTTTGAATCATTCAACTTCTATAAGTTGGAAATCTATAATAAGAAAAGCATCTATGTTAAGTGGAATAAACTATGAACTTGGTTCTGATATTGTTTTCCCAGGAGATCATTTGAGTTTTATTATGAACACTATACCAGCAATACATATATATGATGGTAGCATAGAAGATTATCATAAAACAACTGATAGAATATCTAAAATTAATTTTGAAAGAATGTTATGGGTTTGTGACTTTGTATTTGAAATTATTACTGAAACTAAAAAAAGAGGAAGTATCTCTTTTGAAAAATCAGATTATCCTAAACAATTTAATAGAAAAATATCTTTAGGATTTGCTCCTGATTTTAGCTATAGAGGTGTAGGAGTAAAAATTAAAAAGTTAAATGAAAAATCTTTACTTCATGCTTATGGATTTAAAGATGGAGATATTATTATTGCTATAAATGGATATGAAGTTAAAAATATATATGATTATATGGATTTAACATCTAATATTGAACTTCACAATAATAGTATTTCAATAAAGTGTATATGTGGAAATGAAACTAAGGAAATTAATCTTATTAAGATATATG
The DNA here is from genome assembly GCA_026419335.1 of Elusimicrobiales bacterium. Next base: position 43,342 of record JANZZP010000065.1, read on the forward strand.
ATTAATTTTAGTTTTTAAGTAAATCTTTTAATTCATTTATTTTTTTTGAATCAAATTCATCAAATTTAAAAGTTAAGTCATTAGTTTCCATTATATATTTATTTTTTTCTGTATATATTTTAAATATTGATATGTTAGATTTAGCTGTTATTGATATTTCTATTAAGGGCTTAAGTTTATGTATTTGTTTTTTTTCTATATCTGAGAAGTTTATTTCTTTTAACTTTTCATATATTTTTTTTGACTTCTCACTATCCCATGTGTTAGCATTTTTAGACAAATTAATTTCTTTTGAGTTATATATTATTTTTATCTTTTCTATTTCTTCATCATTTAAAAAAAATATCTTTTTATATAGAAATTCTTTTGCTTCTTTTTTGATATCAAATGACGATATGCCGTTTAGTTCATAAATTCCTGTTTTGTTAGTTGGTTTTATAAAAATAGAATTAAAAGATGAACCATCTTTTCCAATAATAAATGAAAAATTTCTGTCTGATATTAGATTGACCTTTAATGATTTTTCATTTATTTCAAATTTATTAAAAAGCTTTTCATCTTCACATAAAGGTCCATACATTTTAGTATTGTCTAATTTGTTGATTATTTGTTGAATTAACGCTTGTTCTGCTTTCCAATTGTATGGATTTGTCATATACCATTCGTTTGTTTTTTTTTCTAATATAATACTTTCTTTTTCATTAAAAAATTCTATTTTTTTGATTTCTTTAACTAATATAAATTTATTTAATTCTTCATTTGAATATATATCTGGTTCATAAATATTTTTAACAATTAAGAAAGATAATACCAATCCAATTATTATAAATATGCGGATATGGTTCTTATTCATTTATCCCTCCGCCTTATTTTTATTTATAAGCTTCTATAGCTTTTTGTACTCTTTTTTTATAAATGTTCCATTTATAAATTCCAAAACATAACAGGAGAATAACAGGTAAAAATATATTTAGGTATTTTATAATTAGCTTGTAAGATTCTTTTATTTCTTTTAAAGGTATAAAGCCTGCTTTTTTTGTTCTTATTGATAACAATGCTTCATCTTGAGATATGTAATTTAAAATGTTTATAAAATACTGAATGTTTTCAATATTTAAATTTTCTTGATGTATAAATTTTGAAGAAGTCACGAGATATAATATAGTTTCGTTATCTGATTTTTTAATTGGTTTTATTTTTTCTTTCTTTTTATTTTTTTCTATCTCAATTTCTTTATCAAACGAAGATTGAAATTTTCCTTTTGCAGAGATAGCAACTACAAATGGACCTTTTATATCATCATTATTAATTTCATATTTTTGGAATGGATAAATGCTAATATATGAATTTTCTTTTTTTGCCCAACTTCTTTTGGATGAAAAAACAACTTTTGTGATGTTTAGGTTTGTATTTGTGGAAACTTCAATTGGAGATGCAAATGGAATAGTAAGTGAGTATACTTCTCTTGTTGTTGGATGATTAGTATTTAGATTTTGTGTTAATATAAAAAATGGATATTTAACAATATTTGTAACTAGAAAAAAACCTTGTCTAAATCCAATTTGAATAGCTTGTGAGCTTTCATCCATTATAAGTGTGTTGTTGATTTTTATTCCATTTGCTTCAAAGATTTTTTCAATTCCAGTAGTGTTATCTCTTGTAAAAAAGTTTTCCATAGATGTGTATTTTTTATCATAAGCAATAAAAACTTTTGAGCCTTTCACAAGTATTTGATCTAAATAAAATAGAGATTTTTCATCTAAAATTGATGTTGGTCCGATATACGATGCAATTATTGGTTCCGTTGAGTTATATAAGGTTTCGAGAGTTGCATCTTCTATTTCATAATTTGATGATAGCTGATTTCTTAATTCAGAGTTAATTCTATAATTTGAAAGGCCTCCTGCATCTGTTATGAAATATATTTTATTTTTAGTTTCTTTTATCATTGAATTTATTCTAGAGGATATGTCATATTCTAGATTTGATATGTCTGAAATAAAAGGAATTACTTCTTTTTTGTCATAATATCTTATAGCGATTCCTAAAAATCCTTCTGTTTGTTCAAATTTTTCTTTTGAGATTATATCAAATCTAACTGGTGTTATTCCTTCTTCTATTGCTTGTTTTTTCTTTTGCGAGTCATCGTTTTTTATTTTTATACCTGAAAATTTAATTTTACCTTTGGAGTAGAACGAATAATCTTTTAAAAGAGATATGGCATAATCTTTATTGGTTGTTATTTGAGATGGTAGTTCTTGTGAATAATATAAATCTATAAATAAATTATCCTTCACTTTTTTTAAAATTTCCTTTGTGCCCTGAGAAAGAGAATATATTTTGCTTTTAGTCATATCAAGTCTTATTGCTGTATAATAAAACATTGCGTTTATTATAACTATGCTTAAAAATATAGTTAATATTTTTGTTACATTTTCTTTTTTCATTTTATTTTCTCACCTGTTTGATATTATATATTGATAAATATATAAAAAAAATTGATATTGAGACGAAATATACAATATCTTTTAAATCTAAAACTCCTCTAGACATATTTGATATATGATAGTCTATACCAATATAAGATACAGCATTTTGGATTGAAAGGGGGAGAAAAAATGTTATTTTTCCTGAGAGATATAATATAAAACAAACGGCAAATCCTCCAATAAAAGCTGTTATTTGACTTGATGAAAGTGTTGAAGCAAAAAGTCCTGCAGCAGTAAACGTAAGAGATGTAAAAAATATTGATAGATAAGTCCCAACTATGTGACCATAATCTGGTTTTGAAAGAAATATTAAAGTTAAGGCGTATATTAGCATGAGAAGAATTGATATTATCATTATTGTGACTGCTGATAAATATTTGCCTATTATAATTTCTTCTTCTGTTAATGGTAAAGTGAGAATTATTTCTATTGTTTGTGTTTTTTTCTCCTCAGCTATAAGTTTCATAGTAATTGCTGGGATAAAAAATGTTAAGATCAAAGGTACCACATCAACAAGAGAGTTAAGATTTGCTTGGTTTATAAGAAAAAGTGGTTGAGCAAAAAAATATCCAGTAATTATTAAAAAAACTGTAATTAAAACATATGAATGAGGACTATCCAAATAATGCTTTATCTCTTTTTTTATTATATGAACTACATTTTTAAAGTCAATCTTTTCCATACATTTAGTTCTCCGTTATGTTTCTGAATATTTCATCAAGTGTCATTTTCTCTCTATAAAACTCTAATATTTCTATGTTTTTATTTTTAAGTATTTCTATAATTATTTTTCTCATATCTTCATTGCCTTCAAATTCAAACTTATATATAAACTCATTTTCAAATTTTTCGTAAGAAATATTTTTTAAGTTATTTATTTCTAAATTTAAATTATGAGAGTTTGTTTTAAGAATATATGAATTTTTGATATATTTATTTATGATGTTTTGTTTTGTGCCGAATTCTGCAATTTCACCCTTATTTATTATTATTATGTCATCGGCTAAAGCCTCAACTTCACTGAGTATATGTGTTGAAATTACAATAGTTTTATCATAACTTAGATTTTTTATTAATTCTCTTGTTTGTCTTGCTTGGTTTGGGTCAAGTCCTGTTGTGGGTTCATCTAAAAGAAGAATTTTAGGATTATGTATTATAGCTTTTGCTAAAGAAAGCCTTTGCCTATACCCTTTTGATAGAGTAGATATTTTTTTTCCACACGCATCTTTAAGTGAACATTTATTAATAGCGTCTTTCACTGAATTTTTATCTGTTTTATATATAGATGCTATCCATTCTAAAAAATCACATACTTCAATATCATCATATAACGGATTGTTTTCTGGAATATATCCTATATCTTTTTTGATCTCTTTTAGGTTTTGATTAGTCAATTTTTTGTTGAAAAATTCAATTTCACCATCATCATAATTAAGATATCCACTTAATATTCTTAAAGTAGTAGTTTTACCTGCTCCATTTGGTCCTAAGAGCGCTGTTATTTTAGAGGAATTTATTTCAAATGATATACCTTTCAATGCTTCAAATTTATCGTAAAATTTTCTCACTCCTTTCACTTTTATCATAGCTTATTAGATGATAAGTTTATTTTCAACTTAAAAAAGGTTTAACAGTATAATTTTATTATAATAAAAAATCTAATTGACTGTCAAGATTTTAAATAGTAAAATTAAAAATAGATAATTAAGGAGGGTAATATGAATATGATAAAACTTATAAGTTTAGTTATATGTTCTATCCTTATTATATCATGTAAATCAAGTCCTGATAGAGGAACTGTTACTTCATCTGGTGAAATTGAAAGGGAGTGGGTTGAAGAAGGAGTAACTAAAAATTATATATATGCCAGAGGAATTGGAGCAGCTGACAAAACACTTGAAAATAAAACACAAAGAATGGCAACTTCAAGGAATGCTGCAATTGTAAGTGCTCAATATAATCTTCTTTCGTTATTAAAAGGTGTTCAATTAGAAGGTGGAATTACAGTAGAAAAAGCAATAGAAACGGATTCTATCCTTGCTACGAAAATTAATGCTGTTGTTAAAGGTGCTGAGGTTGTTAGAACTGAATGGACAAATGATGATGGCTGTGTGGTAGTTTTAAGGCTTAGAAAATCTGATTTAAAAGAGATGGGATTAAAAATTGTTGAATAAAATATAAATTTGGTACTCAAATACTTAGGATAAATTAGGAGAAATAATGAAAAAAAACGTGATTTTTTTAGCTTTGTGTTTTATTGTCATAAGTTGTTCTTCTGGCAATGTAAAAAAGTCTAAAATAAATTCATCATATAATGTTGAAATTGTTGAGACTGTTGGAACTTCTTCTATCGTTGATAATAATATTGAATTAGCTAGGAAAAGTGCAATTTCTGAAGCTTTAAAAAACGCTATACATCTTGTTGTCGGTGTTTATATAAGCGCTAATTCTCTTGTTTCAAAATCAGTTTTAATAGATGATGAAATTAATTCAAACACACAGGGTTATATAGAAAGCTATGAAATACTAAAAGAATATATGAATAATGGTTTTTATCACGTTAAAATACGTGCTGCTGTTAGAAAAGAAGAAATTCAAGTTAAAGCATTTTCTTTAGAAAATGAAATAGAAAAAATAGGAACTCCTGTTATTAATATTAATTTAGCTAACGATTCAGAACCACAATTTGATGGACCTCAGAATACTCTTATATCTGAATTTAAAAAAGATCTTTTTAGGATGTCATATTCTACAACAGATGCTGATGTTATTGTGGATGGTAGGGTATATACGTCTTTTAATACATCTGAAGGAATTGGAGGATTTATATCTTATAGGTGTTATATTGATGGTAAAATTTATACCTCTGAGGGTGAACCTATTGGTGGATTTTCAAATTCTGGTGGTTCTATTGGTTTAAATGATGTTGATGCTAAGAAAAACGCTGCAATATCATGTGCGAAAAAAATATACCCGATAGTTAAAGAAGCAATAATTTTATTCTATTCATCAAAAAGAACAATTAAGATTGAAATTCTTAATATAAAATCTATATCTGAACTTAATGATGTTATTAAATTTTTTAAAAATGTTTCAATAGTAAAGAATGTGTATGTTAAAAACTTTAATAATGATAGGTGTATTATAGATGTTGTAATGCATAAATTAAAGTTAGATGACCTTATAAATATAATGAATAAAAGTGAAATTTTTGATATAAAAAAAGTTGTTAATTTTAATATTATTGCTTATAAAAAATAAAATTATTATATGTCAAACGTATTTCTTGTTGTTTTTATGTCATTAATACTGGAAAGTAAGATTATTCTATATAAAACCCATGGAGATGTTAATATTTTTGATAATGATGGAAATTTAGTTTATTTAAAAGATGGTGATGATTTATCTCCTGGCTTTACAATTAAAACATCATCTACATCTAAAGCTGAGTTGATTTATGAGGAAGGGATAATGGTTTTTATCTCTGAAAGTACATCTTTTACTATTAGGAAAAATAAAAAAAATAGTAATTCTCTTACATCAATTTTTGATGTTTTTACAACAAATCTTTTAGCTCAAGACCAAGAAAGTTGGATAGATTATCTTTATGGTAAAGCTATGTTTTTTATACAAAAACTTGATAAACGGTATATTGTTAAAACTCCAACGGCAGTATGTGGTGTTAGAGGAACAAATTTTAGTATTATAGCTACAGAAAATAAAACTGAGGTTGGACTTTTTAAGGGATTATTAGAAATAGAAAAAGATGATAAAAAAGTTGTTCTTAAACCAGGAGAATTAGCAATTATTGATAGACAAAATATTAAAATTGAGAAAAGATTGACTGATATAATGGAAAAAGAAAGATTGCGAGCAATTAAGATTGAAAAATATTTTAAGAGTGTGATTGATAAATTGAAAAAAAGAGAAGATAAACTCAAATATAGATTGGATAATATTAAAAAAGATTGAAACAATAAGTTAATATTTCTGTATATATAGTTTTGTATAATATTTTCATGAATTTCTATAAGCTGAGAATTATTAATACAATTCTTCTTTTTATAACTGGTATTTTAGTCGGAATATATATAGGGGCAGAAAAAAATTATTTTAAAAAGTTTTTTGTCAAATTTGAGGATTATAAGCCAATTTATTATGGAAAAACTATTGATAAAAAAAATATTGATTATACACCTATTTACTATAATAAGAAAAATTCTCCTAACGTATCTGAAACACCTAATAACGATAAAATAAATAATTATTCTATTTTTGAAGAATTGAAAAATATTTCAAATCCTATGGAAGATGATATTGAAGTTGTAGATTCTGAAAGTTTTGAAGCTGAGCAGTCTTCTATCGAGCTCTCTGATTTTTTAATAGATCCAATAAAATTTCAAGGTAAACAAATTAATGCTGAAAAAATAATACTTTTAAGAGGAGATAGAAAAGATAATAAATTATTTTTTTATTTTTTTACCAGATTCAATGAAAAAGATTTTTATATTACAGTTCAAAGTGATGATAAGTTATTTAAAAATCTTGAAGAATTTAAAATTGGTTATTATTATAATGTTGAATTTAAATCAACTCAAGGTAAATTTAATGAAGGTAATATCCTTGTGAATATAAAACCCACCGGTGAGAAAACTGATTGGGCTAGTGGTGTTAACGCATTTTAGCCATGGATAGATTTGTTTTTATAATAAATCCAAAATCAGGTTTAAAGATAAATAGATTTATTGAGAAAAATATAATAAATAAGATGTCTAAGAAATCAATCAATTATGCTATTGAATATACTAAAGGAAAAGGACATGCATTTTATCTTACTATAAAATATTTAAATGAAGGTTTCAATAGAGTTATATGTGTAGGAGGAGATGGTACTTTACGAGAAATAGCAGAAGCTGTTGTGGGTAAGAAAAATGTTATTGTTGGACTTATTCCTTGTGGTTCTGGAAATGGTGCAGCTAGGAATCTTCAAATACCTTTAAATATTGATGAGGCATTAGATATTGCAGTGGGAGAAAAAACAGTTGATATAGATTGTGGAATTTGTAATTCAAGACTTTTTTTAAATGTTTGTGGAGTTGGTTTTGATGCACATATTGCAAGTCTTTTTAATAAAAATAAGATAAGAGGACTTCTTCCATATTTTATTCATGGCATCTCATCTTATTTTAAATTTAAACCAATAAGTATTGAAATTGGGTATAATGAAAATAAATTTTTTTTGACACCTTTTATCCTTACTGTTGCAAATGGTATGCAATATGGTGGAGGAGCAATAATAAGTCCAAAATCATCTTTAATAGATGGAAAATTAGATTTGATTGTAATTGAACCTTCTAGTTTGTTATATCTTGTTAGTAAGATTCACACACTTTTTAATGGTAAAATTCTTGAGAATGAAAAAGTAAAACATATAATATCAGAAGTATTCAAAATAAAATTACCAGTTGGCTCTATTTATCATCTTGATGGTGAAGATTTTATATCGGAAGACGGCGTTTTGAGAATTACTATTATGCCGAAAGCTCTTAAGTTTGCTGTAAAAAATGAAATACTATAAAAAATCAACTCTTTTTTTATCTAAAGAAAATAATAATATCATATGTCTTGCTTGTCAGAGAAAATGCTTAATAAAAAATAAATTTAAAGGAGCATGTGGTGTTAGAATAAATATAGATGGCCAGTTATATGTACCATGGGGTTATTTTTCATCTTTAAATATTGATCCTATTGAAAAAAAACCGCTATATCATTTTTTGCCTAGTTCAAAAACGTTATCATTTGGTATGTTTGGGTGTAATTTTTTTTGTCTTTATTGTCAAAATTGGCAGATATCTCAGATTAAAAATAATGAATTTAGAGTTAATGAAAATTTTTGTGTAAATTTAATTCCTGAAGATTTTTATAAGATTATGCTTAAAAATAATGTTATGATTGCAGTATCAACTTATAATGAGCCAACAGTGACAATAGAATGGGCACATGAGATATTTTCATATCTAAAAGAAAAGAATAAAAATTTTAAAACTGGTTTTGTTTCAAATGGTTATCTTTCTAAAGAAGCTTTTGATTTTATTTTACCAGTTATTGATTTTATTAAAATAGATATAAAAGTATTTAATGATGATAAATTTAAAAAACTAACTGGCGCAGATTTCAAATTATTTATAAATTCAGTTAAATATATTACTTCAAAACCTATTCATATAGAATTTGTGAATCTTATAGTAGAAGATTTTAATGATGATGAGAAAGATTTTAATATGATGATAGATTTCATTTTATCAATATCTTCTGATATACCTTTACATATTACACTATTTCATCCTGATTATAAAATGATGTACCAAAGAAATACTTCTCCTGCTGTAATTAATAAATTAATAGATGTTGCGATAAAGAAAGGTCTTAAGTATGTGTATGGTGGGAATTATCAAACTAAATATTCAAATACTATATGTCCTTCTTGTAATAAAATTCTTATTGAGCGTGGTTACATGTCAGTTATAGAAAATCATATATTTATTAAAAATTCAAAAGGTTTATGTCCTTACTGTGGATATGAGATATATGGGGTATGGTGATAAGTTTATCTATTTTTATAAAATGATACTATAAGTTCATAGAAAGGAATAAAAAGACATAAAAAAATTCCTAAATAGGAAAGTTGGTATTTAGATAAGACAGTTTTAGTTAATATGTTTTTAATTAATATAGTAGTAATTGCTTGAGATGAAATTAAAATTACAATGGCGTATAGTGATAATTTGTTAAATTTTAGTATAAAAATTCTTAATAAATATTGAATTAGCGTTGCGAATAAAAAAATTATAGACATTCTAATCCCATCATATACTTCTATATTTAATAATTTTGAAAACGGAAGAATAGTTAATTTTATAATGTAACTTGAAATAATTATTGATATGGTAAAAGCTATAAATTGAATCCATATTAGGAATATTAATGTGTTTATTTTTGTAAATAAATTTTTAGAATAAAATATCATTTATAATATCCGGTTATTTTTTCAATAAATTTTTGATCATTTTGCCAATTTTCTCTTACTTTAATATATATTTCAAGTTTTATTTCTCTATTTAAAAAATTTTTGATCTTTTCCTTAGATTTTTCTCTTAATAGTTTTATTTTTTTACCTTTTTCTCCTATAAGTATTATTTTATGTGTTTTCTTTGAAACATATAGATAAGCAAGTATATATGTTGGAATTGATTTTTCATCAAATATTTCTATTGAAACAGCGACGGAATATGGTATTTCTTGTTCGTACAACTCAAAAATTGTTTCTCTTATTAATTCTGAAACAAAAAATCTTTCCCATTTATCAGAAAGAATATCATCTGGATAATATGGAGGTGAGATTGGAAGTTTTTTTGCTGTTTCATTAATTAAAGTATCTATATTTATTTTTTTAAGTGAAGATATTTTTAAAATTAAGGATGGAGTTATAATTTTATTTATATATTTTATAGATTTTTCTATTTCTTCTTTATCATACATATCAATTTTGGTAATTGTAAGAATTACTTCTTTATTATAGTTGGTGTATAATTTTATTAAATCTATGTGTTTTTCTATTATTTTTATATTTGGTTCTATACATAAAATTATCAAATCAGCATCATCTTTTAAAGCTCTTGTTGTTTCAAATTTCATTAACCTTTCTAATTTTGTTGTTGGTTTGATAAAACCAGGTGTATCTATAAAAACAATTTGATAATTCTCAGTAGTTAATATGCCTTTTACATGAAGGCGAGTTGTATGTGGTTTTTGTGATACTGTTCCAAGATGTGTATTAAAAATGGTATTTAATAGAGTTGACTTTCCACTGTTAGCTGGACCTGATATAGTCACAAAACCAGCTCTAAAATTTTTAATTTCATCCTTTAACATTATTTTGTTGATAGTGGATTTTGCCACAGAAGAAGTTGTGTTATTTTATCTGATTTCCTAGTTTTTATTTCTTGTCCTGTTAATTCTTGAATCATCATTTCACATGAAAATACTATAGTCGGAGACATTAAATGCCCTCCAAAAGCATTTCCATTTAAATCTGAAAGCATTATATGTGCATGAATCATTGGTTTAAGATCATATAGGCTAATATTTCCCTGAAGTGAGAGTATTTCCATTTCTTTATCGTAAGATACTTTTAAGTATTTTTTATTTTTTTGGTCATAAGCTGCGATAGTTGCTTTACTAACTGCTCCTATGGTTGAAGTAATAATTCCAAATTTTATTTGGTTTTCTACACAAAAATCTTGAATAAAAGGCAATAAATCTTCTCCTTTTGAGATTGAAAAAACAAAAGTTCTTCCTAAAAGATATGGACAATCTTTTAAAGACATATAGCCTCCCCTTTTTTGGATTGTTTTTCTATAAATGATGCATATTCCTTTATCATTTTAATTTGTGATTGTGAGTCAAGTCCCGCTTCTCTTAATACTAGTTCACCTTTTCCACTCCCTAAATATTTTCCATGTTTAAAAGCATGAAGAGACATCTTTATTCCATAAGATGACCTTATCCAGTAATACATAGTTGATAATGTGAAATCAGTTATGCCTACTGCATGTAGAGCAAGTTTTGATGGATATATTTTTTCCTTTTCCTCATCAGTTAGATAATTAAAAAGTTCTAAACTTGTTACATAAAAAACATTCATATTGTATCCAGATTTTTTTATTTCATCAATTACGTTTGTAATAAATTCAACAGCAACTCCATTCCCTTGTAAAACAATGGTTCCATTATATTGTTTAGATGATTGATCAGCTTTCATAAAATGATAGATACCTTGAATTGATTTCTCTATAGGTTCTATTCCATATTTTTTTCTATCTATTACCTTTTCAGGTGGTCGTGTTACAAATGGGGCAATTACAGCAGGTCGTTTTTTTAGTGAGTAAGAAATAAGTGGCCATATCTCACATGGATCCCATGGTGTAAGAGTTATGAGAAATCCTTTCGGAAAATTATCTTGTAAGACTCCAAGTGCTTGTGGATCAGCATGAGTTGGTCCATCTTCACCAGTTTTTGGACCTGCATGTGCGTTTATTATTATAAATGGATTTAATGGTTGTCCTGTAAGTTCATGTCTTGCTTGCTGTCCAATGGCGTGTAATCTTGCTGGAATATGTTGAAGTGGTGCGATAAAGGCAGCATAAGATGATGTTACACCTATATGTTTTCCATAAGATGATATTCCTGATGCGATAGCTCCCATAGCATCTTCACATATTCCACCAACAGATATCAATCTTGAATTTGGATTAGTTATTGAGTTATAAAATCCTTCTGAAAAAGTTTTATTTATATTCGTAACACTTGTAGATGCATAAAGATCTGCAGCTGATGCTAATATTGCTCCATTTGTTAATCTATTTATATAATTTAAAGAATTTGCCAATGCATCTCTTAAAGTTATTTCGGTGTCAATTTTTAATTCTAATTCCTGGGGGGTTTTGATATCAAGCTCATATGCTTTAGCTATATTAGGTGCTTGAAAATGTTTTTTTCTGCTTAAAGAGTTGAGTTTGTCTTTTAAATTTTTTATTTTTTCTGATGCTATTTCAGCAAGATGAATATTATCTTTTATTGTTTCTCTTATAATCATCAGAGTGTCATAAAAACATTTTTCAATTAACTCTTGTGTTGGTTGTAATGAACACATTTTTGGCATTTTTTTCCCAAATTTAGTTTCAAATTCTTCTAAAGTTTTATAATATCCATCTGATGCAAATTTGTGTCCAGAACCATGAGATTTTCTTCCTTCTATTCCATATTTCCAGCCTTTTATTGTTCTGTATATTATCACAGTTGGTGAAGTTCTCTCTGAGTTAATAATAAATTTTTGAGCCGAAAGTATTTGATAAAAATCGAGACCATTTGGCACATTTACTATATTCCATTCATTTATGTAAAAAAGTTCTTGTGGAGTCCATTGAACATAATCACCTCTTTTTGTTCCCTCTTGAGTTACAAAATCAGTATCTATTGAGGCTTGGTTGTAATCAAGGTGTAATATAACATTAAAAAGATTCGCTGTGGATGCTGATGCTATTGCTTCGGATACTCTCCCTGGAGTAAGTCCACCTTCACCTTCTATAATATTTATGTTTGGGGGATTTGTTCTGTATGTATCCATCGCTCCAAAAGCAAGTCCTATAGAAGAACCTACGCCAACTCCACTTGCTCCTGTGGATAATTTTATAAAAGGAGTTAATGGTGAAGGATGCCCATCTAAAGCTTTTGCTTTAAATTTTTTAAATAGTGGTGTATCATTAACAGGATTTTTTCTAAATCCAAGAAGATCTTCAAGTCGTAGTTGAAATTTTTCATCTTTAGGAAGCAATGAAGGATCTCCTTGTTTTATTAACTCATTCCTAATAGCCCAAGCTGCATATAATCCCATGGCTTTATGTCCTGCGGCATATGATATTATATCAGCATCTTCTCTTTCAGGGTCTGAAAAATCATAAAACATATTTTCAAATAATAAACCTTGAACGATTCTTCCACTTGATATACTTCCACCAGGATGCCCTGATGTTGGTGCAAAATTATATAATACGGCACAAAGTGTTCTGTATATTACATCAATACTTTCAAAAAAATCTATATCTTTTTCGGTAGGTTTATATTCTGAATTTTCAATTATATCTGAGATTTCATAATATTTAGATTTTTTGTTTATATTTAATTTTGATGGTTTAACTTGACTAAAAAAACTTTTTTCTGTAGTCATATAACCTCCAAACTTTTTAGACTCTGTTTGCAGAACCTAAAACTGTCTCGTTTTTCATGATATACATCTTAATTAATTCTTCTCTTGCTGGACCTAAATATTTTCTTGGGTCAAATTCAGATGGTTTTTCGAAAAATATTTTTCTTATTATTGCTGTCATAACAAGCCTTCCATCTGAATCTATGTTTATTTTACAAACAGAAGATTTTGCTGCTTTTCTAAGTTGTTCTTCTGGTATACCAACAGCATTTTCCATTTTACCACCATATCTATTTATCATATCTACATATTCTTGTAAAACACTTGATGCTCCATGTAAGACGATTGGAAAACCTGGTATTCTTTTTTCAATTTCTTGGAGGATATCAAATCTGAGTGGGGGAATCTCCTCACCTGGTTTTACCTTAAATTTATATGCTCCATGGCTTGTTCCAATTGCAATTGCTAAAGAATCAACCCCAGTCCTTTTAACAAAATCTTCTACCTGATTTGGATCTGTATAGTGAGTTTTCTCACTTACAACATGTTCTTCAATTCCTGCCAAAACTCCAAGTTCTCCTTCTACTGTTACATCATATTTATGTGCATATTCTACTACTTTTTTTGTAATCTCAACATTTTGTTCGTATGGGAGATGAGAACCATCTATCATAACTGATGAAAAGCCGTTATCTATACAAGCTTTACATAGCTCAAACGAATCACCATGATCTAGATGTAAAGCTACAGGGATTGGTTTGTCTGTCATTTCTTTCATCATTTCCATAGCACCTCTTGCCATCCATCTAAGTAATATTGGATTAGCGTAATCTCTTGCTCCTTTTGACACCTGAAGTATTACTGGAGACCTTGACCTAAGACAAGCTGTTATTATTGCTTGAAGTTGTTCCATATTATTAAAATTATATGCGGGTACAGCATATCCATTTTTCATGGCATCTTTAAACATTTCTTTTGTGTTTACAAATCCAAGTTCTTTGTAGTGAATCATAAATCCTCCTTAATATGAATTTATCTTAAAAAACTTTTTCTATTATTAAATAAGTGATTGCTGAAATAATTGCTGATATTGGTATTGTAAATATCCATGCTTGTATAATATTTTTTGATATTGACCATTTAACTGAATGTAATCTCCTTGCTGATCCGACCCCCATTATAGAACCAGTAATAGTATGAGTGGTGCTAACTGGTATGCCCAAGTGAGTTACTGTGTGTAGAGTTATAGCAGCAGCAGTTTCTGCAGCAAAACCATCAACTGGTTTTAATTTTGTTAGTTTATGTCCTAATGTATTTACTACCTTCCAACCTCCAGCAAGAGTTCCTAAAGCTATGGTCAGATGTGATATGAATATTACCCAAAATGGAATTATGAATTCTCCACCAGCGTATTTTAGATATCCATTTGAATATAAAAGCATAGTTATTATTCCTGCTGTTTTTTGAGCATCATTACCACCATGACCTATAGAATATAAAGCGGATGAGATAAGTTGCCCTTTTCTAAATAAATGTTCTATCTTAGCTGGATGATAATTTTTGAAAAGATTATATACCAGAATAAGCATTCCTATCCCAAGCAACATTCCTATTAATGGTGAAAATATTATAAAAATTAATACTTTGTATAATCCGCTATAAATAACAGCATCTTTTCCTGCTTTTGCAATAGCAGCTCCTATAAGACCACCTATAAGGGAGTGTGAAGCACTGATTGGAAGTCCCATATATGTAGCAAATGCTGTCCATCCCGATGCTCCAATTAGAGTTCCAAAAATCACATGATTATCAACAATATTTATATCTATAATTCCTTTACCTATTGTTTTTGCAACGGCAGTGCCGACTAATATTAATGCGATGAAGTTAAAAAAAGCTGCCCACAATACTGCTTGCCATGGTTTTAATACTTTTGTAGCTACTATTGTAGATATTGAGTTTGCTGCATCATTTGCTCCGTTGTAGAAATCAAACACAAGAGCAAGAAATATTAGAGATATAATCCAAATAAATGTACTATCCATTTTTAACAATAACCTCTTCTATTGTTTTAGCAACTCTTTCGCAAGAATCTAATACCGTTTCAGCTACTTCGTATATCTCCTTCCATTTTATTATGTTAATAGGATCTTTTTCCTTTTCAAAAAGTTCTTTTATTGCTTTTTCTCTTAATGAATCTCCACTGTTTTCAAGTCTATTTATCTCTATACAATATTCAAGTATCCTTCTTGTTTTTTTGAGATCAGTTAAATTTTTTATAGCCATATTCATAGCACTGACAGATTCTGAAATATCATTTATAAATTCAGCTAAATATGTACCTTTTATGTTTTTTATATTGTATATATTTAATCTATTTGCTACTACATTGATTAAATCCATAACATCATCTATTTCATTTGCAAGTTTATGAATATCTTCTCTGTCTATAGGTGTTATAAAAGTTTCATTGAGTCTATCTATTATTTCATGACATACAGTATCACATTCATGTTCGAAATCTTTTATCTTTTTTATATTTTCTTCGCTTATGTCTTCTTTTTCTACTACATTTTTTTTAAAGAAATCTATTGCTTTTGTAATGACTGTTACTTCTTCTGATAGCATATCAAAAAATTTTGTTTCCTTTGGTATTAATGGCATTTTAACCTCCACTTTTTATTGCTCATATAAAAAATTATATATAATTTTTGTAAGGATAACAATTTTATTATATTTGGAGGAAAAATGAATGAAATAAAAAATAAATTATATGAAAGGCTAAAAAGATATTCTGAAATTGAAACAACATCTAATCCCTCTTCTGACAAATATCCATCAACCGATTCTCAAAGAAAATTTGCTGAAATTATTGCAAATGAACTTAAAGAGATAGGAGTTAAAGATGTTTTTGTTGATAAATATTCTTATGTTTTTGGAAAAATTCCATCTAATAGTGTTTCAGTAGAAAAAATTGGTTTTATTGCTCATATGGATACTTCACCAGCATATTCAGCAAAAAATGTTAAAGTTAAATTGCATCGTAATTATAGAGGGGGAAAAATTATTATTGGAAATGGAATGTATATAGATGAAAAAAACACTCCTCCATTATCTTTTCATAAAGGTCATGATATAGTTACAGCAAGTGGAAATACGCTGCTTGGTGCTGATAATAAAGCTGGAATTGCTATAATAATTACAGCAGCGGAATATTTGATTAAAAATAATTTAAAACACCCCAATATAACTATTCTTTTCACCCCAGATGAGGAAATAGGAAAAGGTGTTGATAAATTAGATTTGAAAAAGTTAGATTGTAATTTTGCTTTTACTTTTGATGGTGATTTAATTGGTACTATTGAAAATGAAACTTTTAATGCAGATTCAGTAACTATTACTATAAAAGGAAAAAGTGTACATCCTGGAAGTGCT
>JANZZP010000055.1 GCA_026419335.1 Elusimicrobiales bacterium
AATGATGCTCAAACAATGCTTGGTGCTGCATTTGTTGTGAAATTCTAAAAACAAAACACTATTAAAACAAATTAAAAACCCCCGCAACAAAGAAGCGGGGGTTTTTAATTTTCAACCAAAAATACAAAATTTGTATAATTAAATTATGAATATTTTATATTTACTTCTCACTATTTTAAACAATCTCTATCCTGCAAAACTTGATATAACATCAGAATTAAATTCATCTATAAAAATATTTTCTAATTTAATAAATCAGGATAAATCATATAACCTTTCATACTTATCTAACCTTGCTTCAGTTTCATTTACACTAAAAAACATCACTCTTGAAAAGACTGATAACTCAACTATGGATATATCCATTGGTTTTAAAGGATTTATAATAAATGACTCAACCAAAACCAAATCTTCTATATATTTGAGAGACATTTATGAGTTTTATAGTTTAGAAAGTAATTTCTTTATGGATAAAGCATATACAAAAATATACAGTTTTCTTAATCCTAAAATAAATTTAACATTTGGAAGGTTTCCATATCAAATATCTCAAGGACTTGTTCTATCTGATAATTCAAAAGGACTTGATGGAATTAAAATAGATATAAACTCTTTTTTTGCAGATATAATTGAACTATTCTATATAAAATCTTCCAATCAAGATTCAGATATAAACACATATGGATTTACATATAATAAAAGCTTTGGAGACGGAATTTGGCAGATATATTCATTAAAAATAAACACATCTTTATCAAAAGAACCACTACAAACATACTTAAAAACTGACAGATTTTATTATGGAGGTTCATACTCAATTGAAAAAAATAATATAAAATACTCATTTGAATTTACAAAACAAGAAGGAAACTCTATTATCCAATCTTCAAACAAAAAAGATGATGATGCTTATGCTCTTAAAATGAATGCTTCATGGTATTTAAGACTACCTTTAATAGGAAATTCAAAACTCAAAGCAACATATTTAAAATCAACTGGTGGACAAACTAATACAAAAAATAAAACTTTTTTTAGCTACCTCTCAAAAAGATATAATGGTTTTGAATACTATGGAGAGGGGAATATTTATAAAGTATTTGCATGGGGAATTTCCAAATCATCAAACACTATATCAGGACTCCCTCAAAATACCTCAGGAATAAAAATAGCAGGTGTTGGAATAGATTTGCCTCTAAAAAAGTCTACTCTATCTATTAATTACCTAAAATATAGGGTTTCTGACTCTACAAGCTCAAATGATTTAGGAAAAGAATATTCTTTCTCTCTTTTATCGAAACTATCACAAAAAACACTGCTTGAACTCAATTATTCAACTTTTTCTCCATCCTTATTATTAAAAAATTTAAAAGGCACAAAACTGTTTTTCATAAACATAAAATCAGGTTTCTAAAAATAAGCATAACAGAATAATTAAGATAAAACAGCTTTAAACTATTTTAAAACCAAAATTAAAATTCCTTTAATTATTTTGCAAATTCTTTTTTTTCTTAAATCAAAAAACAAGAAAGAAAAAAGAATAAATTATCAAAACTTATCAACAAATTACAAACATATAAACATCATAAAATACATATAATTGACATAAAAATCTTTATAAGATATAATTATGTATATGATTGTTGATAAAAACCTGCCAAATAACACAAAAATAAGAATAAAATATCCCAATGGATTTGAAATAGAAATAGAAGGGAATGAAGAGTTTGTAATTAGACAAAAAGAAGAGTTTTTAACAAACCTAACAAACAAAACGCCAAACAAAGAAATAAATATTCAACAAGACATTAAAAAAAATATATCCGACATAATTGATTATAAAAACAATATACCTTATATAAAATTTAAAATACCAGAATTAGACGAGAAAATGGCTATTTTAATAATTCTTCTTGCATATTTAAAGATTTTGGAATCTGATAGAGTAAAAGCACTAAATCTATCAAAGTCGCTAAAAATATCAGGATATAATACAAAAAGAATAGACACAATCGCTATCTCACTAATTAAAGATAACTCACTAATAGCTCAAGGAACAAAAAGAAACAGACTTTATTCATTAACAGAAAAAGGTTTAGCAAAGGCATCAGTAAAGCTTAAAAATATTATAGAAATGATAGAAAAAAATAAACAATTAGACTAATCATCAAATGTAGGCATTAAGCGGCAAAATAAATAAAATAATAAATAACAAAAATATCTTTTAGTTTTTCAAAACATCAAAAACTTAAAAAACAAAACAAAAAACGAAGCCGGGACTCTAAAATTAAAAACTACTAATAATAACTTACGATAAGATATATTATGTTAACTTTTAAAACTATATCAAAAACAAGAATAAAATTATAAAGTTAATAAATTTTATCTAAAAAATAATTGAAAAATAAGCATTTTTTTAATTAAATTAATAAATTTTATATTTTTTAAAAATTAGCAATCTAACTATAAATAAAAACAAGAAGCAAAACGCTAAAAAGAAATCTAAAACAGAATACAATTAATAAAATATAAACCAAAACAAAAAACCGAAGAAGTATTAAAATAACCTAAAATAAAAAAACTAAAAACAGAAAGAGTTTAATAAAAATACAATCAACCCTATTTTATCTAAGTAATAATATCAACCTATCCATCTCATATCCTAATATAATAATCAAACTCTCTTATATTCTAAATGTATAATCAATTAAAATAACACCTTATTATTATTTTTAGAGATAGAGAAGGTATTTTTTTAAATAGATATAAGAAAATATTAATAATAAAGGGAAAATAAAAAATAGTAATAAAAACCAAAAAAAGAGATATTATTAAATGTGGTTACAAAAATTTGACAAAAACAATCAAAATGCGATATAAACTTATAAAATCTTAACCATTTCTTAATTAAACTTATTAGTGGAATTAAAAAATTAAACAACTTTTTTTTCTTTTTATTCAAAATAGAAATAAAAGAACTAGTTTTTGACATTTCAATTATACATTTTACATAAACAGCAAAATCCCCCCTCTTTTTTATATTTTATATCAAAAACATTATAAAAATTTTTCAAAACAAAACATATAAACAATGAAAAATAATATAAAAACTATTAGTTATATAACATAAAACTTTAAAAACATTTTAAAATTATTTTTTTGTTTGTTGAAATTTAAGACGAGCTTTTATCTTTTCAATTGTAAAACCTATAAAAGATTTCAAATTCTGATCTTGAGTTTTCCTTAATTTTTCTTCAAGAATCTTTATACTTGTTAAATCTCCAACAGCACCAATAACTGTAAGAGCTTTATCTCTATAAGAAAGATTAGGAGAATCTATATATTTATACATTTCGCTAAGGCCAAAATTATCTCCCATCTTTGAAAGAGCAAGAGATGTTTCTATTTTTATATCATCATCATTTTCCCCCATCCTCGCCCTTATAAAATCAACAGTTTTTCTGTCAGAAATCTCACCAAGTGCTTTTATCGACTCAAGTCTAATAAGTTTATTCGAATCATTCAAATATTCTAAAAGTAAATTCACAGCTTGGGTTGATTTTATAACACCAAGATAATATATAGCATTAACCTTTAATTCTAAAGAAAATTTCTTGGAATTCAAAACAGTAATCATTTCATTTTCAACATCCTTAACATTTTTAGAAGCAAGCAACCTTATAGCTTGTCCTTTTAATATATCATCTGTCTCATTACGATAATACTGAATTAGTTTATTATAATTTTTTAAAGGGTAAATATATGATAGCGCAACCATACATGAATTTTTTATCTCTTTATCTGTTTCCTCTAATAAAATATTTAAAATAAGATCCTCATGTTGGGAACTACCAAGTATTCCAAGTCCTTCAATAGCAGCCATTCTCACAATTTTATTTTCATCATTTATAGCTGAAACAACTATGTCAATTTTAGATAAATCTTTTGAGAAAACAATATCGTTTATCATATTCCTTTTTATTATGGGATCTTGAGATTGTGTGGAATTGTTTTGAGAAGATTCTTGTTTTCCAACAGGTGAACTTGGAGAAGGTGATGCGATTTGTTTAGTAGGTTTCTTAGTTTGTGAGTAAAAAGGAATAGCAATAAAAATAATAACTAAAATTATAGATATTTTCATATTTACTCTCATATAATCCTCTAATAAAATTATATCATAAAAAATTATTTAAAAAACAGGGCCAAGATAAAAGTAGGAAATATATGACCCATTTTTAGTATTTTTTGAAAAATCTAAAGATATTACCATCCTCCAATTTTGAAGTATGAAAGTATATAATTCAAATCCAAAACCAAAAGAATTTAAATATCTTCCGTTATTAAAATTATTACACCAATCATAAGAATTATCTGTAAACACCTTAATATAAAGTGACTTAAAATAGAAATCAGGCACTATAATATCTAAATAATAATCCATATATGTAAGAGGTAATCTAAGCTCAGCATTATACAAAACTACATTTTTTGCTTTCGCATATGAACTTATTATACCTCTTACACCACCAACCCCACTATATGAATATATTACATAATCTCTCCCAGAAGAAAAACCAGCTAAAAATCTATTTACAAATGTAGATTTTCTTGAAAGAGGAAAATATTTAATATAGTTAGCTATAAAATTCTCATATCTTCTATTACCTTTAAATATCTCATTATAAAATGATAATGACAAATTAACTACATAACCAGATATTGCAGTTAGATATAATCCTTCAAGCTTATTAGATAAATATGAAATTGAAATTCCTCTTTTTCTTTCCTTTAAATCAGTAAAGTTAGGATTAAAATCTTTATAATCTTTAAAATTATTTTTTAAATTAAAACTAAAATATATCTGTGAATAAATATCTAACGGATAAATTAGCCCAAAATCTGAGGTAAAAATCTCTCTTTTATATTCCAAACTAGTATAGTCATCTGTATAATTTAAAATATTACCTGAAAATATTAATTTTGTACGATATCTATTATAAAGATAAGAAAGTCTTAAATCAAGATATGAATATCCAGAGTTATAATTTGTAAAAAGAGAAATAGAATGTCTTGAAGTATAATCACTTAACTGAAAATAATTAAAAATATACATACCACCTGAAGAAGAATACAAAAATGCTGGAAAAAAGAGATCTGTTGAAAATTTTAGTTTATAATCATATACTTTAAAACTATCAACTTTAAATTCTGATTGTTCAAAATCCTTTGAATTTAAAATATTTTCTCCTTCTATCTTCTTATAATTTAACAAAATATATTCTGACTCATAAATATGAATAGAGCCATGTCTAAAATAAGAAAAATAAATCTTTTCACCACTTACATAAGGAGTAAAAACTCCACCAATAACAGAAGTGTTTTTAAAAAACCTCCCATCAGTATGATAAGAATAAAGATCATATACACCAGATGACGATGATACTATATAAAAGATAAAATTTTTCTTATCATAATAATAATCAGATACATCAACTAAATCAAAAATCTTATACTTTTTACCATTTTTAACACTACATATTGAATTTTTAATAATATCATCTTTTTCTTCTTCACATATAAATACAACTTCATCATTTGTAATATATTGAGGTGTGGAATCATAATCATCATCATCTGTAAGCTGTTTTGCAGAATTAATATTAAATTCATTTGAATTTAAAACTAAATCAAATTCAGCTTCATATATATCATAAACTGAGTTTTTCATTGCTGAAAAAACTATTTTTTTTAAATCAGTCGAAACATTAATCTGACCAATTTCATCTACTCCATTTACAGGTATTTTTCTAAGCTTTCCAGTTCCCATCTCATAAATACATATAAAATCTCTATGATTTTTTCTTCCTGTAAAAAAAAGATAATTTCCATCTCCAGATATCGAAAGATATCTTACTGGTAAAGTAAATTTAGAATAAGGTATATAATCAAGCTTTGTTTTATTCCTGTCTAAAATAATTCTTTTTTTTGTATTTCTATCCTCAATAATTACTGATGGATATCCTGTTATAGTAGAGATATAGGCTATAGTAGAGCCAAAAACAACTGGAGAGACATTAAAAACAGGAATATCATCTTTATTTGAAGTAATCAACATCCCATAATTTGACGCATCAATCAAATTTAATTCTTTTATCTGTTTTAAATATCTTATAGAAAGATATTCTTTAAACTTAGAATCAAATTTGTATATATCAATCCCTATTAATTTCTGTAAGACAGTATTTATATCATATGAATCACGCCAGAGATATAACATAAGTCCCGGTTTATCATAACCATATTCTTCTTTCAAAAATCTAATTGCTTTAGCTCCTGTCTTATAACCAAGCGTTACTTGATGAGGTTTAAGATGCCCAAAACCAAAAAGTTTATCAAGTGACGGAAGTTTCCCATCTAAGAAATAATCTCTAACATACATATCTTCTAATGCTATATCCCAATCATCTGTCATATTTTCACTAAGACCCTCTATCATCCACATGGGATAAAAAATAGTTTTCAAAATTCTCGGAGACTCCCACCAACCATCGACAAGAATTGAAAACTGTATTTCATGCCCAAATTCATGATATATAACATACTTTAACCACCTTTTTGAACCATCAGAATAAACTACAAATCTATCTTTATATGGTTCTGTAAAGCCCCCAGTGCCTTCTCCAACTTCTGTAATAGTATTTTGTTGAAAATATTTTGATGCTGAATAGAAGAAAAATGGAATCCTTTTAGTTAGATTTGGATTATACTCTCTTTTACCTTTTTCATATGCATTTTCTAAATATTTCTCAAGATAACCAAGCCATCTCGTAGATTCAGTTGTATGATATACATCAAAATGTCTAGTAGAATATATTTTCCAATCAAAATTTTTCGTTATAAGTTGCGTCTGAGAAAAAAGATATTTTGAAAGTAAAAGTATAAAAAACTCAATCATTTAATATATCATTAATCGCATTTTCAAGCATTACAGAAATAACATGCAATCTATATTGTTTAGTAGATCTATGATCTGTTATTGGGGATATTTCTTGGAGGATAAGTTTTTTTGCATTTTCTATAACTGATAAATTAATTTTTTTAGATTCTAAATATAGCGACGTTTTTAAAGCAACTATTATTTTGGGAGCAACTGAAGAACAAGCTATTTTTACATCATAAAACACACCATCATTATTATATGTTGTCATACATAAGCCTGCTTTAGCTATCCCAAAAAGAGTTCTTGGCATAATCTTTTTAAAAGAAGATTTTTTCTCGCGTAATGGGATTAAAAAACCCTCTATTAATTCATTAGGTTGTAATACAGTTTTCCTAACACCACAAACAACATCTTCAATAGATAGTATTCTCTTCCTATTTTGTAAATTCAAGATAACCTTAGCATCACAACTAACTAATGCTAAAACTCCATCAGCACAAGGAGATGCATTTGCTAAATTACCTCCAAGTGTCGCTATATTTCTAATAGATGGACTTGCATAATACTCAATTGCTTTAAACAATCCATTTGCATACCTTTTAATATAACTACTTTTAAAAAGCTCAGATATTTTTACAGCTGAACCAATAAACAAAAAATTTCCTCTAATTTCTATTATATTTATCTCTTCAATGTTGTTTATATCAACAATCAAATCTATATCTTTATTTTCTTCTCTCAAAAGCGGAACAATATCAGTTCCACCTGCTATATAACAAATATTCCCTTTAAAATATTTAGTTTTTTTCCATAACTCTGAAAGATTTTTAGGAATTATAGCTTCTTTTATCATTAATTACTCTCCATACTGCTTTAAATATCTTATCATAGCCACTACATCTACAAATATTTCCGACAAAATGTTTTTTTACATCATTTTCCGTGATTTTTTTATTATTCTTAATTAAATCTGTAGCTGCAATTACTATGGCAGGGATACAAAAACCGCATTGGACAGCACCTTCCTCCCTAAGAGCTTTTTTTACAGAAGTCGAATATTTAATTTTATCCACACCTTCAATAGTAATTATTTTTTTACCATCAACTTGAAATGCCATAACTAAACAAGAATTTACCATCTTATTATTTACAAGGACTATACAACTACCACACTCCCCTTGTTCACATCCCTTTTTCGTACCTTTCAATTTTAATACATCTCTCAAAAATTCAATAAGTTTTAAATTTGGATTTATAAAACCATTAAATTTCTTTCCATTAACTACACATCTAAGATAATAATATTTCATTTAGTAGTATACTCCTCAAGTATATTAAAAGAATCATCAGTTACAATAACAGTTTTTAATGGATCTTGAAAGTATATCTTAAATAAATTATTTTTAACTGTTGGATATTTAGAACAATCAATAATCTTACATGAAAAATCTACACATGAAAATGAATATTTTGATACTTCTTTTTCAGAAGCAATTTTAATTAGTTCTGGATATTTGCACTCTGGAGTTGGTTTAAAATTAGAAACATCAGTCGAAATAAATTTTTTTGAAGGATAAATTTTTTTCCCCCCATCCCAAATTGGAAAAATCTCATGGGTAAGTATATTTAAAATATCAAATTGCGGAGCTTTTATAATTCTACCCCTTATTTCTATAACATCTCCAATTCTTGAAACACTACCTATTATAAATATATCTGTGCCAATTTCTTTAAGTATTTTTATGTAATTATCCTGATTAATATCTCCTAAATTCTTAATCCCAAAATTTTTAAACTTTAACCCTGCTACCATAGGGTCAACAACTTTAAGATTACTATTTTTTACTAACGATTCAACCAACTTTTCGGTAAATATTATTCCATCACGTGGAATTCCATCTGTACTCTCAAAGTATATAACCGCAACCCTATTAGAAAAAGAACTAATAATACTTTCATAATCTTTGGCAATGGTTTTTATATCTTGCTGACAAAAAATTAAAAAAGAAGTTATTTTTAATAAAAAATAAAATATCATAATTTACCTCCATATATTTTTTCATATATTTTCTCTGGTATAATAGGTAATGAGTTAATTCTAACTCCACAAGCATTTTTAATAGCATTTCTAACTGCTCCAGCAACACCTATCAAAGGAAGCTCTCCAAGCCCTTTAGCACCATATGGACCTCTATTATATTTTTTTTCAAAAAACTTGATATTATAATTAGGAACATCTATAGATGTTGGAACGGCATAATCACTTAAATCTGGATTCTTTATAATTCCATTCTGAACACAAAGATTTTCATAAATTGCAAAACCAATTCCTTGTAGAAGCCCACCGCATGCCTGTACTAATGCTAATGTTGGATTTATAACTTTTCCACAATCTAAAGCTGCATAGATATTTTTAACCCTTACTACCCCTGTTAATACATCAACCTCAACTTCACATGCAGTTGCAGCATACGAATATACTTCATAAGCATCACCTTGGCCATTTTCAATTTTAAAAGAAGTTTGTGGAGCTATATACCATCCTCTATCAGACATTTTTAATTTTGACAACCAACATTCTTTAACCACATCTTTAAATGAAATAGATTTGTTTGAAGATTTAAAAATACCATCATATAATAAAATCTTCTTAGAAGAAAGAATTTTCGATGCAGTTAATATAAGATTTTTTCTAAGCGTTCTACATGCTTCAATAACAGCATTCCCACTCATAATAGTAGTTCTTGAAGCAACTGTTGGTCCAGAATCAGAAATCTTTGATGTATCAACATTTTCAACATATATATAATTAACAGGACAATTAAGCATTTGCGCAGCTATCTGTGAGATAACTGTAAAAGCACCTTGTCCCATTTCAGTATTACCAATATTAATTCTAACGGAAGCATCCTGAGCAATACTTACAGATGCTTCTGCTCTATCTAAATACTTCCCCTTTGCTCCTAATCCAACTCCATAGTAAGTGGCTGAAAAGCCAATTCCATGTTTTATATTAGAAGATTTATTAAGTTTTAAATCTTTATTCTTTGTTTTTCCATAAACCCATTTTATACACTCTTTAAGTCCAATAGAGCTTCTTATAACTTGAGAAGTTGCTGTTAATCTCCCTTTGTCAAGAGCATTAATTAACCTAAATTTAATAGGTTCGATACCAACTTTATTTGCCAAATCGTCTATTAAAGATTCTTGAGCAAAACTTATTTGTGGTTGTCCAAAACCTCTAAATGCCCCACAAGGAGGTTTATTCGTTTTAACTGCATAGCTCTCAATAAAAACATTTTCTATGTGATATGGACCAGCTGCATGCACACTACCACGCCATAAAACTATAGGACTTAAAGTAGAATAAGCCCCACCATCAAGTATATATCTAACTATACAGCATTTAAGTTTTCCTTTTTCATCACAACCATAAATAACTCTAGATCTCGAAGGATGTCTTCTTGACATTGAAAGAAAATCTTCTTTACGATTATAAGTAAGTTTTACTGGTCGTTTTGTAATATAGCTAGCAATAGCAGCATGCGCCGCAACCAAAGCAGGGACATCCTCCTTACCACCAAACCCACCACCAATAACTGTCTGGATAACTTTAACTTTTGTTGATGGCAATCCAGTAATTGAACAAACAGCATCTAAAACATAAAAGGGACATTGAGTAGATGAATAAACAGTTATTGTACCATCTAAGTTGTATATAGCAACAGCAGACTGAGGTTCTAAATAACAATGCATCTGATATCCAGTTTCAAAATCTCCTTCAACTATATATTTACACTTTGATAATTCTTTGTGCGGATTTCCTTTTTTAATAAAATAATTTGAAAAATATTCACCTTTCTCAAACGCTTTTATCATATCTTCATTATATGGTAATTTATTATAATCTATTTTTACCTCTTTAAGAATTTTTTCAATCTTATATTTATCCTTAGATACAATTAATGCAATTGCTTGTGAGTGAAATTCAGCAGTGTCTATAGCAAGAAAAGGATAATCCTTATCAACAAGATGCCAATATTTTTGAGCAGTTATGTCTTTATGCGTAATCAAACAAACAAATGACTCATCATTACCTATATATTTTATACTATTTATCTTAATCTTTGGGAATGGACTTCTAACGGTAGCACAATAAAGCATTCCTTCAAACTCAATATCATCAGCAAAGATAGCTTTGCCATCAAGTTTTATATCAGCATCCTGTCTAACAATATTTCTCCCAACAAAAAAATTTTCTCTACTTCTCAACATATGTTTTAATTTCAAAACAAAGTTTTTCTATATCAACAGGTTTTGCAAAATATGAGGAAGCCCCCATATTTACTGCCTTAATCCTATCAAGAGGTTCTACATATCTTGCTGACATCATAATAACTGGAATTGATGAAAATTTTGGATTTTTTTTAATAATATTTAAAAATTCAAAACCATGTATGCCTTCTAAATGTACATCAAGTATTATTAAATCTATATCATTTGAAGCTATAAAGACAAGAGCATCCTTAACATTATCAAAAGCATACACATCTATTTTATTATGTATTTTTTCTTTTAAACTATCTTTCAATGTATCAATAAAATTTCTATCATCATCAATTATAAGAATCTTTTTCATTAATACCCCATTTCAAGACGATCAATTAATAATTGATGCATTCCAAATTCTTTCATCATATCTTGAACTTTTTTTATATCATAATTTACTCTTATAAGTTCAAACATCATTGAATCTTCATCAAATATACCAAAACTTGCCATAGCATTACCATCTCTGGGCTGTCCAACAGAACCTGGATTAATGAAAATCTTATGATATTCCTTAATTTTTATTTTAGCAAATGGTTTTATAAAATCTCCTTCTATTTTTCCCTCAGGATTAATAGAAAAATACATCGGTATATGAGTATGGCCATAAAACAATATATTAGTATTCAAAAACTTTAAATTCTCATTACATTGCATTTCACTTAACAGATACTCTTTAAGAGGATTCTTAGGTGAACCATGTACAGTAGTGTATTTTTGTGTCTCAATTTTTAGTGGAAGTGACTTAAACCATTCTATCATATCCTCTGTTAACATCTTTTTTGTTATTTCAATACTTTTTTTAGCATATTCATTAAACCATCTTATATCAATTTTTTCAGCTATAACTGCATCATGATTTCCCATAACAATTTGAATATTTTTTAAATTTCTTATTTCATTTATACACTCAATTGGTTGAGGGCCATATCCTATGATATCACCACATATAATGAAACTATCAATATTTCTAGAACTAATATAAGAGAGAAC
>JANZZP010000026.1 GCA_026419335.1 Elusimicrobiales bacterium
TTTGTACTTTTTCTTATTTCTAAATCTTTTCTTATTACCTCATTAGTTAGTTTTTCTCTATATTTTTCTAAATTTTTTTTAATATTTTTGTTTTTTATAGAAAGTATTTGAGCTGCAAGTAAAGCAGCGTTTTTAGCTCCATTTATAGCTACTGTAGCAACAGGAATTCCACCTGGCATTTGTACTATTGAAAGTAAAGAGTCTACACCATTTAGATATGCTGATTTGATAGGAACTCCTATTACAGGGACTGTGGTAAGTGATGCAGTCATACCTGGAAGATGGGCTGAACCTCCTGCTCCTGCAATTATAACATCTATTCCTTTTTTTTCAGCTTCCTTTGCAAATTTATACATTTCATCAGGGGTTCTATGAGCAGAAATAATTCTAACTTCATATGGTATTTTAAGTTCATCTAAAGTATTTATAGCTTCTTTCATCACCTCATAATCAGAGTAACTTCCCATTATAACAGCAACTAAACTTTTTTTCATTTTTATTCTCCTTCTAGCTTAAGTATTTTCTTAATTTTTTTAGCTTTAAATAATGCTTTTTTTATGTCCTTATCTATAATAGTGAAATGTCCCATTTTTCTAAATGGTCTTATTTCATTTTTTCCATAAAAATGAAAACTTAAATTTTTTATTCTTAATGCTTTATTTAAGCCTATTATTGAAGGAATACCTTTAGATTTTTTGTCTCCTATTAAGTTTACCATTACAGCACTAAATAACAGTTTAGTATCTCCTAAAGGCAATCCTACCACAGCTCTTATATGTTGTTCAAATTGTGAAGTAGAGGAGGCTTCAATAGTGTAATGTCCTGAGTTATGTGGACGCGGAGCAATTTCATTTACATATATTTTTTGGTTTTTAGATAAAAACATTTCAATAGCAAATATTCCAACATCTGATATCTTTTTTATTATTTCATATGCTATTTCTTTAGCATGTTCAGATATTTTTCTATTTACTTGTGCTGGTGCAATTACCATATCGCAGATATTGGCTTTTTTGTAAAATATCATTTCGCATGGTTGGTAGAGTTTTATCTCACCATTTTTACTTCTTGCACATATAACTGAGATCTCTTTTAGTATATCTACCTTTTCTTCTATTATAAAATCATCTTTTATAGCGTTTTCTAAATCTTTTTTATTTTCTATTAATTTGACTCCTTTTCCATCATAGCCACCTAATCTTGATTTTTGTATAAATGGAAATTTTGCTTTTTTAAGTTCTGAAATATTTGAAAAATATTCGAATTTTGGAATAGGTATTTTGTTCTTTTTTAAAAATTCTTTTTGTTTTAGTTTATCTTGTATCATTTCTAAAGTATAGGGAGAAGGGTATATGTTTGGATTTTTTGATAAGGCTTTTTTTAATGGAGTTGTATTAATATGTTCTATATCATATGTGATATATTGATTTTTTAAACAAAATTCATATATTTTTTCTTCATCTTTGAAACTTCCTTCGATATATTCATCTGCCATTTTTGCTGCTGGAGAGTTAGGATTTGGATCGTATATTGATATATAAAATCCCATTCTTTTTGCTTCTTGAAGCATCATCTTTGCAAGCTGTCCCCCACCTATTATGCCAATTTTAAAAAAAGGATATGTAAGTTTCATAAATATAGTCTATTTTACTAAAGTTGGCTTGATTGAGTAAATTTTTTTTTGTATATTTTAGAAAGAGGTTTATTAAAAACTATTTGATTTTTTAGGAGGTATCAATGTTAAAGGCTGTTTTAATGTATGTAATTAAAGCTAATGCTAGTGAGGCTAATTTAGTTATTCCAAATTTGTCTTCTGTTAATTTTGGGCCTTTTGATGGATTTAGTCTCCTTGTGTGGGGAATATTGATTTGTGTTTTTGGAATGTTGTTTGGTATTTATCATTTCATTAATGTAAAAAAACTCCCTGTTCATAAAACAATGCTTGAAGTTTCTGAATTGATATACGAAACTTGTAAAACATATCTTTTGACTCAGGGTAAATTTCTGTTTATTTTATGGTGCTTTATAGCGGTAATTATCTTTTTTTATTTTGGATATTTAATGCATTTTACTGCAGAAAAACTTTTAATAATACTTTTGTTTAGTATAGTAGGTATATTAGGTTCATATAGCGTAGCTTGGTTTGGAATGAGAATAAATACTTATGCAAATTCAAGGACTGCATTTGCTGTTTTGAAAGGATATCCTTACCCAGCAATGGATATACCATTGAGAGCTGGTATAAGTATAGGTACACTTTTAATTAGTGTTGAGTTGATAATAATGCTTGTAATATTGCTTTTTATTCCCGGTGAATATGCTGGACCATGCTTTATTGGTTTCGCGATAGGAGAATCATTAGGAGCTGCTGCCTTGAGAATTGCTGGTGGAATCTTTACAAAAATTGCAGATATAGGTTCTGATTTAATGAAAATAATATTTAAGATTAAAGAAGATGATGCAAGGAATCCAGGTGTTATTGCTGATTGTACAGGTGATAATGCTGGGGATTCAGTTGGCCCCACTGCTGACGGATTTGAGACATACGGTGTTACTGGAGTTGCATTAATTACTTTTATACTTCTTGCTGTAAAGGATCCTACTATTCAAATTCAACTTTTGGTTTGGATATTTGTAATGCGTATAGCAATGATTATAACAAGTATTTTGTCATATTGGATAAATGGTGCTTATTTTAAAATGAAATATTATAATTCTAAACATTTAAATTTTGAATTTCCTTTAACTTCTCTTGTTTGGCTGACATCTTTTGTTTCAATCCTTATGACATATTTTTTAAGCTATTTAATAATTCCACATTTAGGAGGAGATAATACATATTGGTATAAACTTGCTACTATAATTACTTGTGGAACACTTGCTGGTGCTATAATACCTGAGTTTGTTAAAGTTTTTACATCTACAAAATCAAAACATGTTAAAGAGGTTTTAAATGCTTCGAAAGAAGGTGGTGCTTCTCTTAATATACTTTCAGGATTTGTAGCTGGAAACTTTTCTGCTTTTTGGCTTGGTATTTCTATAGTTGTTCTTATGGCTGTAGCTTATTATGTAAGTACTCTTGGATTTGATTCAATAATGATTAATCCTGCTATTTTTGCTTTTGGACTTGTAGCTTTTGGATTTTTAGGAATGGGTCCTGTAACAATAGCTGTTGATTCATATGGCCCGGTTACGGATAATGCCCAATCAATATATGAACTTTCAACTATTGAATCAATAAATGGGATTAAAGAGGAGATAAAAAAAGATTTTGGGTTTGAACCTGATTTTAATTCTAAAATATATTTGGAAGAAAACGATGGGGCTGGTAATACTTTTAAAGCAACAGCTAAACCAGTTCTTATAGGCACAGCTGTAGTTGGAGCAACAACGCTTATATTTTCAATAATTCAAGTTTTAAGAGTGAAATATGGTGATACAAGTGCCATTGAGGGATTATCGATATTAAACCCATACTTCTTGCTTGGATTAATTGTTGGTGGTGCTGTTATATATTGGTTTAGTGGAGCATCAAATCAGGCTGTTACTACTGGTGCTTATCGAGCTACAGAATTTATTAAAAATAACATGAAATTGGATGGAGTTACTAAGGCAAGCATAGATGATTCTAAGAAAGTAGTTGAAATATGTACAAAATATGCTCAAAATGGTATGTTTAATATATTCCTTGCTGTATTTTTTGCTACTTTAGCGTATGCTTGTTTAAATCATTATTTCTTTATTGGATATCTTATATCAATAGCTTTATTTGGACTTTTTCAAGCAATTTTTATGGCTAATGCAGGTGGGGCATGGGATAATGCAAAAAAACTTGTTGAAACTGAAGTTAATGCTAAAGGAACAGAACTTCATGCTGCAACTGTAGTAGGTGATACTGTTGGAGATCCTTTTAAAGATACTGCATCCGTTTCTATGAACCCAATAATTAAATTTACAACTCTTTTTGGGCTTTTAGCAGTTGAGTTAGCTATCGAGCTTCCAAGTAAGACAAGATTTTTTGCATTTGTTGTATTTTTTATTATATCTATTATTTTTGTATGGAGAAGTTTTTATAAAATGAGAATAAAAGAATAAATAAAGGGGTTAAATCTGATTATTTTATTTAGTTTATTTGTAATAATTATAAGCTTTGTTTATTTAGTGATAAGATATAGTGAATGTAGTTTTAAACCTGATGATTATACATCTGACCATGAATTAAATATCAATCTTCTAATTCAAAATAATATTGATTTTTTTTATAAAAACTTGTTTTATACATTTCTGCCATCTTTATTGTTAGGAGTTATTGTTTTACTGATTAAGAAAGAGTTTGGTTTTTTATTTATTTACGGAGTATTTTTTTCTTTTGCTTTTAGTTTTATTGATATTACTTTAAGTTTATATATATCTAAAATAATGTATCCTTATATATTGTCTAAATCATATGATAGAATCAGAGATATCTTTTTGGTAATAAAGTTTTTATTAGTTACGATAATAAATGTACTCTTTTATAATCTTTATCTTAAAAAAGGTATAAATTATGATTATCCTATTGTTATTATGGCATCTATATGTGTTTCATATTTTTTTTATATAGTTGCTTATAATAAATATAAAAAACTTATTTCTTTTGTTTCTCATTCAAATATTTTATTTTTAATGATTAGTATAATTTTGTTTTCTTTTAAATATCTTAATTCTTATGAAGTTAATGTTATTTTATATAGTTGGTTATCATTCGTTTTATGTATTATAGTTAATGAATTTTTAAATCGTTTTTTTCTAATTAAATTAAGTAGAAAAAATTTTGTATTAATCAATTTGTTTTTTATTATTGTATATCCTTTAGCCATGGTATTTATTATATATAAAATGTATGCCAATCTATTTATATTTTTAACTTTTTATATAGTGTATTTGATACTATTTTTCATATTTAAACGAAATGAAGTTTTTGAAAAGTATCATTTATTTGTATGCTTTTTCATGATAATATTATTCTTTTTTTTGAGTCGAATATTTTATGTTTTTATAACTACAATGAATTACGAAAAGTTTAATGTTTTTATCTTAATGCTTCTTTTACCACTTTTTTATTACTCGTTAGTAGAGAGAGAATACATAAAACTTTTAAATTTTAATTCTAATATTTCGCTTTTTGAAAAAACTGAACCTGATATGATCTCTTTAAAAAAGACATTTATATTAATAGTTTTAGTATGTGGATTGGGTTTTAAGATAGCGTATGATTATATAAATGTTTATTATGGAAATGTAGATTCATATAATTTTTTTTCATTGATAACTCCTATATTTTTCTTTTATATTTTAGAATCTTATTCTGATATTATAATTAAAAAAATAGAAAATTTAATATTAAATATTATCTTTAATACTTCTATTGTGTTTTTTTTATTTTCAACATCAATAGTAATATGTTCTTATACATTTAGTTTAAATTATATAAATTTAGTTTCAATGTTTTACCTATATTCTTTTCTTACTCTTTTGCTATCTTCAAAATATCTATCTTATATAATCTCAATGATGTATTTAACATTTATTTATATGATAATATATGTTTGAATTTAAAAAGATTTTTTCCTCAATATTGCTTCCACCTGGATTTTTTATGCTTTTATGTATTATCTTTTATTTTTATTTTAAAAAGAGGTCAAAAAATTTTTTTATCTTTATAATTTTGTCCTTAATTATATACATATTCTCTATCCCGTTTGTCTGGAAGGTTGTTATATGTAAAGTTGAAAAAAGCATATTGGAAAATATATCATTAGGAGGCGATGTTATTGCTGTTTTTGGAGGAGGAGTATCGCTATTCAATGATCCTATATGTGGTAAACCATTACTTGATAGTCAATCTTCTGATAGAGTTTTTGCAGCATATAGGATACATTTAAAAACATATCTTCCAATTATTTTGGCAGGTGGATATGTTTTTAATCAAGAAGCTTTTGCTAATTCAGCTAAAGATATTTTGATTTCTCTCGGAGTAGATAAAAAGTATATTCATATTGATAACCAGTCTAAGGATACTGCTGAAAATGTTAAGCATATACTTGAAATATGTAAGAAAAATGGTTATAAAAAAATTATTGTAGTTAGTGATGCTATACATATACGACGTATTGCTTTACTTTTTAAAAATACTGATATTGAAGTCTTTTTTTATCCTTCTTCTTATTTGTGTTCAAATTATTCTTGGAAAGATTTTTTACCAGGAGATATATTATATTCAAGAACGGTTATCTATGAATTTTTAGGATATCTTTGGTATAAGATTTTCTACTGAAATATAAATCTTTAAAAATTGTAAAATTATATTAGCAGATTTATAAGGAGGAGAATTATGAAGTTGGTTGAATATGAAGGGAAAGATTTATTCATAAAATATTCAATACCAATAGCAAAAAGATATGGGGTTATAAGAACAGTTGATGAATTTAAAAAACTTAAAATAGATGAATATCCTGTTGTAATAAAAGCTCAAGTTTTAGCTGGCGGTAGAGGTAAAGCAGGAGGGGTTAAAATTGCTTCAAATTATAAGGAAGCAGAAGATATAGTCAAAAACATGATAGGAATGAATCTTATTACCAAACAAACCGGTGAGAGAGGAATTAAGGTTGGAGAGGTGTTAATAGAAAAGGCAAGTAATATAGAAAGAGAGATATATTTATCTGTTATAATGGATAGGAAAATTAGTTCTCCATTAATTATTGCATCGAAAGAAGGAGGAATGTCTATTGAGGAATTAGCTCAACAGCATCCAGAACTTATAATAAGAATACCTATTGATGTTGAATATGGACTTATGATGTGGCAAGCAAGAGAACTTGCTTATAAACTACAAATTCCACAGGAACTTTTTTGTGATTTTACCGAATTTGCAAAAAATATTGTGAGGCTTTTTATAGATTATGATGCGAGTTTAATAGAAGTAAATCCTTTAATAATAACAAAAGAAAAAAAATTAATAGCACTTGATTCCAAGGTTATAATAGATGATAATGCCCTTTTTAGACATAAAGATATATCAGAACTTCCTGACAGAGAATCAACTGAGTTAGAAAAAGAAGCTAAAAAAATAGGTATAAACTATATATCTCTTGATGGGAATATTGGGTGTATGGTAAATGGAGCCGGTCTTGCTATGGCAACTTTAGATACTATTAAACTTGCTGGTGGTAATGCTGCAAATTTTTTGGATGTTGGTGGTGGGGCTAATGTAGGTCAGATTACAAATGCTTTTAAAATAATACTTTCTGATCCTAAAGTTAAGGTTATTCTCGTTAATATATTTGGTGGAATTATGAAATGCGATAATATAGCAAGTGGTATTGTAGAAGCAGCAAAGAATGTGAAAATAGATGTACCAGTTGTTGTTAGACTTGAAGGGACAAATGTAAAAGAGGGAAAAGAAATTTTATTAAAATCTGGACTTAAATTTCATCAAGCTGATAGTTTATGGGAAGCTTGTAAAAAAGCTAGCGAACTTGCAAAGTAGGGAGGTTTTATGTCTATACTTGTAAATAAAAAATCAAAAGTTCTTGTTTGTGGAATAACTGGTAGTCATGGTTCTTTTCATACTAAGCAATGTATAGAGTATGGGACAAATGTAGTTGCAGGAGTTACTCCAGGTAAAGGTGGTACACAAGTTTTGGGTGTTCCAGTTTTCAATACAGTGTCTGATGCGGTATTTCATACAAAAGCAGATACTGCTATGATTTTTGTACCTGCTCCTTATGCAGCTGATTCTATACTTGAATGTGCCTATAATGGAATTAAAGTAATAATATGTATAACTGAAGGAATACCAGTTGTAGATATGGCAAAAGTTAAAAAACATTTGAATTATTTACGTACCAAATTAGGTGAGATATATTTAATAGGACCAAATTGTCCTGGTATAATCACACCTGGTGAAGCGAAATGTGGAATTATGCCTGGGTATATTCATAAAAAAGGTTCTATAGGAGTTGTATCTAGATCAGGTACTTTAACTTATGAAGCTGTTTGGCAAATAACGAATAATGGACTTGGACAATCAACTGTTGTAGGAATAGGTGGTGATCCTATTCATGGAATGAATTTTATTGATGTAATATCTCTTTTTAATGAAGATAAACAGACTGAAGCAATACTGATGATTGGAGAGATTGGGGGTAGTGCAGAAGAGGATGCAGCTTTGTTTATAAAGAAGAATGTAAAAAAACCTGTTTTTGCTTTTATAGCAGGAAAAACTGCTCCAAAGGGGAGAAGAATGGGGCATGCTGGAGCTATAGTTGAAGGAACAACAGGTACACATCAAGCAAAAGTTGAAGCGTTAAAAAAAAGTGGAATTGTTGTTATAGAGAATTTATCTGAAATAGGAAAAATGATTTATGAAACTTTGAAAGGCAGTGGTAAAAAGATAAAGAAATGATTAAGTATTATAAAATTGAACAAAATCAAATTATAGAAACCAAAGATAAAGCAAAGATTATAGTTCTTATAAATCCAACACAAGAAGAAAAAGATTATATTACCCAAACATTTAATATTGATCAACATAATATTAATTCATCTCTTGATCCTGAGGAGCCAGCTAGACTTGAATTTGAGCAAGATAAGATAGAATTAATATTTAAAAGGCCTAAAAACTATTCTTCAAAGGATCATTATTTGTTTAAAGTTTCATCTATAGGATTGTTTTTATTGAAAAATATACTAATTATAGTTTTAAATGAAGATATAAATATATTTTCAGGTAAATATTTTAAACATGTTATTGGAATAAGAGAGATATTTTTAAAAATAATATATAACTCTATTTACCATTTTATTGAACACTTAAAAGTTATAAATATGATCGCTGATGAAATAGAAACAAAGATTGCTAAGTCCATGGATAATAAATATCTGATACACATGTTTACCCTTGAAAAATCTCTTGTATATTATACTAGTGCTATTACTTCAAATGGTTATGCTCTTGAGAAACTTAGAATCATATCACAAAGGATGAATTTTTCTGAAAGGAGTATTGAATATCTTGAAGATATATTTATAGAAAATTCACAAGCTAAAAACCAGGCAGATATTTATCTTCAAGTTTTTTCGAGCTTAATGGATGCTAGAGCTTCTATAATAAATAATAATATGAATATCTGGCTTAAGTCTTTGACAATAATAACAATAGCAATTGCTGTGCCAAATTATTTTGCTTCAATAGGTGGTATGTCTGAACTTACAGCTTTTTTGGGAGTAGAGAGTGTTAGGGTTGCTTTTGGAATATTTTTTGTTTTTTCTTTAATATGTGCTCTCCTTATTTTTTGGATATTCAAAAAACTTGAAGAGAAAGGAACATTTACAAAGTGAAAAGACTTTATGTAGTAAGTCTTGGTTGTCCTAAAAATCTTGTTGATACAGAAAGAACTTTAAGTGTTTTTTTAAAAAATGGTTATCATTTTTCTTTTAATCAAAATCAGTGTGATTCAGTTTTAATAAACACATGTGCTTTTATTAAATCAGCAGTTAAAGAATCTGAGGAGGTTATAAATGAGTTTGTTGATTTAAAAATGAAAGGAAAAATAAAAGAAATATTTGTATGTGGATGTTTAGTTTCTAGATTTAAAAAAAAACTTATTGATAGGTATTTAGATGTAGATCTATTTGTTGATATAGAATCATTAGATTTGTTAGGCAAATTTTTATCTGGAAAAATAAATAAAGTAAAGCTTTTATCATCGAGAAAATATTTTTATAATCCTTCTAGATTTTTACTTACTTTTCCTCATATAGCATATCTTAAAATATCAGATGGATGTAGCAATTTTTGTAGTTATTGTACTATACCTTACATAAGAGGTAGTTTTAAATCACGTAAATTTAAAAATATTGTTGATGAAGCGAAATTACTTGCAGATTTAGGTGTTAAAGAGATTATTATAGTTTCTCAGGATAGTTTGAGATATGGAATAGATTTATATAGTAGTTATAAAATAATTAAGTTGCTTCAAAATTTGGAAAAAATAAATGGTATAAAGTGGATTAGACTTCTTTATTTATATCCTTCACTTATTAATGATAGATTAATAAAATATATTAAACAAAGTGAAAAAATAGTTAATTATTTTGATATTCCTATTCAACATATTTCTAATAAAATACTTAAGCTAATGAATAGGAAGTATGACTCAAAAAAAGTTAGATATATTATTGATAGAATATATAATGAAATTCCAGATGCATCAATAAGAACAAATTTTATTGTTGGTTTCCCTTATGAAGATGAAGAGGATGTAAAAGAATTAATTAAATTTATAAACCAATATCCCATAAATTACATCAATGTTTTTAAATATTCTAGAGAATTTTCGACTGCTGCTTATAATTTTAAACAGATTCCAAAAAAAGATATAGATAAAAGATATAAAAATATTTCCAAATTGGTTTCACAAAAAATTGATGAACTAAACAAAAGAATTTTATCTAAAGAGTTTGTAGTTTTAGCAGATACAGATTCCAAAGCAAGAAGTTATATGGATGCTCCCGATATAGATGGTTATTTTAGTGCAACTACTAACTTTAAACCTTCTAATTTTTATAAAGTTCGTGTTATTACTACAGAAGGTCTTCTACGTGTTTGTGAGATATTATGATTGGTATAGCTCAAAAGGTAGAAGATGTTTATTTATTTAGAGATACATGTGTAATTATAGATTTTTTTAGATTTTCAACAACTATTGCTGCATTAGTTTGGCGTAATAAAAATATTTTGGTTTTTTCTGATGAGGGAAAGATTTTAGGTTTGTCAGATAAATATACAGTTTTTAGTGAAAAGATATTAGATATTAATAAATTTGATAATTCTCCTTATCTTGCCTATACTCAGGATTTTAATAATGATGTTATAGTTTTAACAGAATCTGGTTCAAAGGCTATAATGGCATGTAAAAATGCTCAAAGTGTTATTATTGCTTCGTTTTCAAATATCGATTGTGTAAAACAATATCTTAAGAATAAGTCTGAGATTTTAATAATTCCAGCTTGTATTTTTTTTAATAAAGATCATAAAGAAGATTTTATTTTTTCAAGATATTTTTTATCGTATCTAAATAACGAAATAGATTTAGATGTTAATAGTGTATATAATGAAATATATTCAATTGGTAGGATTGATGAGTTAATAAAGCAACGCAAAACTGCTTTAGAAGATATTAAATTAATATTTTCTCCTAACATTTTTGGTGTTATACCTATAGCAAAAATTTTAAATGATTTTGCGGAGGTAAGAGATGAAAAAAGCAGTTGTTAGTTTTTCTGGTGGTCTTGATTCCACAACTTGTCTTTGTTGGGCTATAAGTAAAGGTTTTAACATTTGTGCTGTGAGTTTTGATTATGGCCAGAGACATAAAAAAGAAATATATGCAGCTAAAAAAATAGCATCGGTTTTAAATGTTAAATTAATAGAAATAAAACTAAATCTCCCATGGCTTAATGTAAGTTCACTTGTTGATAAGAAAAAAGAAATACCAAATGCTTCTATTAAAGAGATTATTTCGAAAGACAGAATCCCTTCAACTTATGTTCCTGTTAGAAATTTAATTTTCGCTTCTTTGCTTGTTTCTTATGCTGAATCACATAATTTTGATTATGTAGTTATGGGCCCAAATGCTATAGATTTTTCTGGCTATCCTGATTGTAGACCTGTATTTTATAAATATCTTAATATGGCTGTAAAATATGGAACAAAGAATGGAAAAATAAAAATACTTACACCTATAATTAATATGTCTAAAAAGGAGATAATAAAGCTTGCTTTGAAATTAAAAGCACCAATTCAATATAGCTGGTCATGTTATAGAGGTGATAAAAAACCATGTGGTATATGTGATGCTTGTAAAATTAGAAAAAAGGCTTTTGAAGAATTAAATATTAAGGATCCTGCCTATGAATAAGATTCCAATTAGTGAAATTTTTGTTTCCTATCAAGGAGAAGGAATTTTAATAGGAGAACGTCATCTTTTTATAAGGTTTAAAGGATGTAATATTAAATGTAGTTATTGTGATGAAGATAAAGAGGAAGCTTATTTAATGAGTTTAGAAGATGTTGTAAAGGCTATATATGAGTCATATGAAAAAACAAAGTTTAAAACTATTTCCTTTACAGGAGGAGAACCTTTGTTGTATTTTGATTTCATTAAGAAAATTACAGAGATATTATCTAATAAATTTAATTATCTTCTTGAAACAAATGCGATTTGTGTAGATGAATTTAAAAAAGTAGTTAATAAAATAGATATAGTTTCAGCAGATATAAAATTACCACAATATTGTAATAATTTTGAATATTGGGATGAACATAAGTATTTTTTAAATCTTGCTAAAAACAATAAGCTCTATGTTAAAGTTGTATTCGATGATAATGTTAAGATTTCAGATTTTGAAAAAGCTGTAAAATGCGTTGGTGAAGTGGATAGAAATATTCCTTTTTTTATTCAGCCTGAGACTAATAGTTTTATGAATAAAAAATATTTAGATTTAGTTGATTTACTTTATAACAAAGCTATACAGATTTTAAATAATGTAAGATTTTTACCTCAATTACATAAATATGTTGGATATAAATAAGAAACTTTTTTGTGATTTTTTTATCTAATAATAAAGGAGGATATATGTCAAAATATATAATCAGTTTTCCAGGAAATAAAAAAGTTAATGTTAAATTTAAAGAGTTTGAAATAAAAACAGATCAACCTAAAGAATCAGGGGGTGATGGTACTGCTCCAAG
Organism: Elusimicrobiales bacterium; assembly: GCA_026419335.1. Next base: position 12,797 of record JANZZP010000026.1, read on the forward strand.
CCCATATGAACTTTTTTTATCCTCTTTAGCAGCATGTGCAGGTTTTTTTGCTATAAGTTTTTTTCAAACACGAAAGATAGATATGGAAGGGTTTAGTATGTATATGGAGGTCAATTGGGATTCAACTAAACATAGACTTTCTAAAATTATT
>JANZZP010000085.1 GCA_026419335.1 Elusimicrobiales bacterium
TTTATCTGTCTTTTTAATATACTCAACAGCATAATCAAAATCATAAAATATATGAAAATTTGCTGTTGGTATATAATTTCTAAACATAAACTCTTTTGCAACTTGTTTTGAAGATTCAAGAACAGAGCCTTTAAGTCCAGGTCCAAAAACCATTTTACCAGATGCTCTTAATTTATCTGCTATACCTTTAGCTAACGGCAACTCCGGACCAACAATAACTATATCAATTGAATTTCTATCAACAAAAGATAATATTGAATCAAAATCAAGTATATCAATATCAATATTTTCAGAAATATTAGAAAAGGAAGTATTTTTAGGAAGTGTATATAATTTTTTTAATAATGGACTTTGTCTTATTCTCCAACATATTGAATATTCTCTTCCACCACTTCCTAAAACAAGAACTTTCATAAAACCTCCACTTATAATACTGGATACTTCCTATCAAAACAAGCAGTACAAAAATTTTTATCCCCATTCCCACAAGCTTTTATAAGACTAGCAAGAGATATATAAAATAACTCATCAACCCCAATAAACTTTTTTATACTATCAATATCCATTATATTTGCTATAAGTTCTTTCTCACTTGGTGTGTCTATTCCATAATAACAAGGACCTTTTACTGGAGGGCTGCCAATAATAAGATAAACTTTTGAAGCTCCTGCATTTCTAAGTTTTGAAACTATCTTTTTTGAAGTAGTACCTCTAACAAGCGAATCATCTATTAAAATTATTTTCTTCCCTCTTATATTATCTTTAATGGGGGACAATTTTAAATCAGCTATAAATTCTCTCAAGTCTTGATGAGGTTGTAAAAATGATCTAGGCGCATAATGATTTTTCATAAAAACAGGCATAAATTTCATATTTGATTTTTGAGCATAACCAATAGCATATGCAACTCCAGAATCAGGAACCCCACTAACTATATCAGCATTAATTTTATATTCCTCAGCAAGATATTTTCCAGCAAAATACCTAGAAGAAAACACGCTTCTTTCACATACTAACGAATCAGGTCGAGCAAAATAAACTTGTTCAAATATACATCTAAAATAGTTTTTTACTCTCTTAAACTTAAACTTCTTATATTTTCCATTCCTTACAATTCCTATTTCACCTGGAAAAATCTCATCATATACTTCATAACCACAACAATCAATTGCACATGTTTCTGAAGTAAATATAAATGAATCATCTTTTCTACCAACTACAAGTGGTCTAAATCCCCAAGGGTCTCTAGCACAAATTAAACAATCTTGATATAAAAACAAAAAAGAGTACGCACCTTTTAATTTTTCAAGTCCATCACATAAAGCATCAACAAAATCTTTCTTATCTGATAACGATATAAGATGAGCTATTATTTCACTATCAGTGGTGGTTTGAAATATTGAACCTTTTTTAGATAATTCCTTTTTTAATTCTTCTGAATTAACTATATTACCATTGTGAGCAACAGCAAACTCCCCAAATTTAGTCCTAAAAAAAAGTGGCTGAGAATTAGTAATAGTAGAAGAACCAGTAGTAGAATATCTAACATGACCTATAGCATACTCTCCCTCAAGCATTTTAAGAATATCGCTATTAAAAACTTCTTGAACAAGTCCCATAGAATTATAATATTTGTAACCATTTTTTCCAAACACAGCTATACCACAAGACTCTTGCCCTCTGTGTTGAAGTGAATACAAAGCAATATATGTCAAAAATGATGCTTTAGATGAATCAGTTATACCAAATATCCCACACATAATTACTTTACATATTCAACAGCATTTTTAAAAAAGTACCATCCAACAGAATTTTCTTCTTCATTATACTTCCAAGGAGTTTGTATTGAGAAAAATGTTCTCTCTGGATGAGGCATCATACCCATAACATTCCCAAACTTATTTGTGAGAGCCGCTATGTTACAGAGAGAACCATTTGGATTTTCAATATATTTCAAAGCATCAAGATTTGATGAAAGTATCTCACTTAAAATATTATTATTTGCTATCAGTTTACCTTCCCCATGAGCAATCGGTAAGTAAAATTCTTCCGGAAGACCTTTAATAAATATAGAAGGAGATTTTCTGTTTACTTTAACTTTAACCCACCTACATAAAAAATGTCCACAGTCATTTAAAAAAAGAGTTACTCTTTGTTTAAAATCTGAATATGGCAATAAACCAGTTTTGACCAATACCTGAAAACCATTACATATACCTATAACAGGTCTTTTTGAATCTATAAATTTTTTAAAATTATTATAAAGTGATTTAATTCTAAGTGCAAAAATTTTACCTGCAGATATATCATCACCAAAAGAAAAACCACCAGGTAATGCAATTATATCATAATCATCAATATTTTTATATCCTTTTAAAACTTCGTTTATATGTACTCTCTCAGTAGATGCTCCAACATATTTAAAAGCATTTTCAGTTTCAATATCACAATTAGTTCCACAAGCTCTAAGAATTATAACCTTTGGTTTTTTTATAATATGTTTCTTTCCCATAACTGTCTCAACTTTTCTATATCAGATATAAAAAGTATCTTACCATTATTTCTAAAAACAATAGACGGAGCTGCTGTAGTATAACCAATCTTAACAGCAGAAAAACGATTCATTAACTTAACAAACTCATTTTCTCTTTTTGAATCTATCTCAACTACAATTTTTGAACCACATTCACCAAAAAGTGCTTCTATATCAGTTATATTATATATTTTAATTAACTCATTCAGATTTATATCAGCACCAATAAAGCATAAAGACATTTCAAAAATACACGCAGCAAGTCCACCTTCTGAAACATCATGAGCTGAAATTACAAAACCCTTTCTCATAGTTTCAAGAAGTTTAAGATAAACTTTTCTATTCTGTTTAAGATTTAAAGGAGAAATATAATTGTTATCATTCTGAAATAATCTGCCATAAACACTTGCTCCAAGGCCTTTTCCAAACATTCCTACTACATATATCGGATTAGATGGTTTTTTAAAATAAGATTTTACAATCTTTCTTACATCTTCAACTGGTGCAATAGCAGAAATCAAAAGTGTTGTTGGTATTCTATATATTTTTGAACCAATCTTTGTTTGATTATAAAAACTATCTTTACCCGAAATATAAGGGACTTCCATATCAACTGAAGCATCCCTTGCCCCCATAGCAGCAAGACTAAATTCTCCCATAACTTTTTTATCATTTGGATTTGCTGCACAAAAATTATCTAAAGCGGCAGCTCTTGATATATCAGCTCCAACACAAGCTAAATTTCTTATAGCTTCATCAAAGCTATATTTAGCCATCTCATAAGGAGAAATATCCGACATGTTAGGTTTCATTCCACAAGCAACAGCAAAACCATTAAATGAAGAAAAATCCCCACATACTTGTCCAGTCCAAATAACAGTAGCATCCGAAGGAGCATACTCATTAACACCACAAAAAGGTTTCAAAACAGTCTGCCCTATAACTTCATGATCATACTGTTGAATAATCCATCTCCTAGATGTAACGTTTAAATCAGAAATTATCTTTTCAAATCTATCATAATAATCCATTACATAAATTTTTGATATTTTATTTTTCATTTTTGATTCTATCCATATAGCCTTCCTTTCAATCTTAGGTAATCCTTGATGCAAAAAATCCATATCAAGTTCGACAATATTTTCACCTTTCCATTTTACAGTAAGTTTACGATCATCTGTAAATCTACCTATAATATACATTTGACATTCTTCAATTTCACATAATTTTTCAAGTTCTTTAATCTTATCTTCGTAGACACAAAGGACCATTCTCTCTTGAGATTCACTAAGCCAGACTTGCCATCCTTCTATATCTCTATCCTTAAGAATTACTTTATCTAAATCCACCAAGGCACCAGTTTCACTAGCAAGTTCCCCAACCGCACTTGAAAAACCACCAGCACCACAATCTGTTAAAGCACTATATATAGAAAGTTCTCTTGCTTTTATCAACACATCAATGACTTTTTTCTCATTTATAGCATGTCCTATTTGCACATGACTTGAAGAAGAATTCTCATCAATATCTCGCGAAGAAAAAGTAGAACCACCTACACCATCTTTACCAGTAGAACCACCAATAACTACAATATACGAACCTGGTAAAACCTTTTTATTAACAGCTTTTCTATTGATAATCCCTACACAACCAACATAAACTAATGGATTATATAAATATCTATCATCAAAAAAAACACTACCACAAGCAGTAGGAATTCCAATTTTATTTCCGTAATCTCTAACTCCACTTACAACTCCAGATATTATTTTATGAGGAGATAGAAAACCTTTTGATATATTATATTTTTTATCTGGAAAAGCAAAACAAAAATTATCAGTATTTAGAATAGGTTTTGCACCAAGCCCAACTCCCAAAATATCCCTAACAACACCTCCAACACCTGTCTCTGCTCCACCATATGGCTCAATAGCACAAGGATGATTGTGAGTTTCAACCTTAAAACATATACCCCACTGAGATCCTTTTCTTAGCTCAATTACTCCAGCATTATCTTTAAATACACTTAAACAATAATTTTTGTTTAGTCTTTTTGTTGCATAAACTATGGTATCCTTAAAAAGATTTTCGAAACGATAAACATTCTTTATTTTACCTTGATAATCTTTTATAGTTAAAACACATGGAGAATTAAATGTCTTATGTTTACAATGCTCAGACCATGTCTGGGCAATAGTTTCCATTTCAGCGCGGGTTGGATTCCTTGATATTTTTCTAAAATATTGAAGTATCATTTGTAACTCTTTGGAATTTAAAGACCAACTATATTTATTATTTAAATTGACTAATTGCTTCAAATTAATCTTAAAGATATCAAATAAATATTTATCTTTTGATAAAGATATTCTCATTTATTCTCCTAATTTTCATATTATGTATAAGCTCATTAAAAAACTCTTCACGAACAAAATTTATAAATTCATCTATCGAGGAAGAACAATAAAAACATTTACCCGTTCTTACATTAAATCTTTTGTTTATTAATTTGTTAACTATACCACTCACACTTTCTCCTACAACATCAGACACGCTATCTTTTAGAAATATCTCTAATATAAATTTGTATCTTTTAAATAGAAATTTATCATTTCTTATATAATACTTCTCTACAACGGGATCTAAAAGTATATCCCTTGCTATAAGTTCAATATCACTAATATCATCACATTCTTTTATATCGTAAAGCTTTGTAAGTTTAAGATCAAAATTATTAACTTTAAAATGCTTAATAAAAAGTTCTCTTATGTTTTTACTTTCTTTATCATACTTATCAATTGTATATATCTCTACTATCATATCTATACACCTATTATCAATTTCATTATTTCAATATACTTATCTGATGTCTTTTCTATTATATCTTTAGGTAAAGACGGAGGTGGAGATTTTCTATCCCATAAAGTATTAAGAAGATAATTTCTAATAATCTGCTTATCATAGCTTTCAGGTTCAATACCAACTCTGAATGTTGAAGCATTCCAAAATCTTGAACTATCCGGAGTAAGCAATTCATCAATTAAGATAAGTTCACCATCTAATATACCAAATTCAAATTTAGTATCAGCAATTATTATTCCTTTATTTAACAAAAAATCATGTGCAAAACTATATATTCTAAAAGAAATATCTTTTATTTTAGAGGCAAGTTCAAACCCAATTTTGTTTGAGACATAATTAAAATTAACATTTTCATCATGCGCTTTATCTGATTTAGTAGTAGGAGTGAAAATTGGTTCATCTAATTTCTGAGAATATTTAAGACCCTTTGGCAATTTTATATCACAAACACTACCATTTTTTTCATATTCTTTCCAAGCTGTTCCAAAAATATATCCTCTTACAATAAATTCAAAATCTATTCTTTTGGCTTTATAACATAAAACTGTTCGTTTTTTATAATAATCATCTAAAAAAACTTTAGTTATATTATAAATTTCATCTATATCAGAAGTAATTAAATGATTTTTTACAATATTTTTTGTCCTGTTAAACCAAAAAACTGAAAGTTGAGTTAAAACTTCTCCTTTATATGGTATTTCATTTGGCAAAATCCAATCAAAAGCTGAAATTCTATCAGTTGTTACAATTAAAATCTTCTCTTCATCTAGATGATAAACATCTCTAACTTTTCCCTTATATGTTTTAAAATTTGATAAATTGGTTTTTATAACTCCTCCCTAATAATTATAATTTATTCTTTTACTTTTTAAAACAACAAATAAGATAATAATAAGTGATACAATTAAAACATAATAAAAAAACATTTTGTAACCTAAATTTACAATACTCATTCCAACAAAAGCTCCAACCCCATAAGCAGTATACATAACTCCATAATTTTTAGCGTAATGAAGTAAACCAAAAAACCTCATTGTAGAGACAGGAGCCATAGCAAGCCAACCACCCAAATTAAACCATAAAAAAGCAAAAGCAATCAGATTAAAATAAAAATTTATATTTAACAAGAGTAACAAAGATGAAATAAAATACATCAAAAAAGAAAAGATAACGCAAAAACTAAAACTAAACTTATCAGCCATATAACCAAAAAAAGGCCTCCCTAAAGCATTTAAAACAGCCATACTAGAAACAACATAGGAAGCTTTCTTAAGATCTAAATTTAAAAAATCTATAAAATATGTAGCTGTGAAAGATACAGAGGTTAAAGAAAATGAGCAACCAAATAAGAAAAATAAATACAAAATATAAAATTCTTTCATCTTCAAAACTTCAAAAGTATCCATACCAACTTTAGAAAAATTATAGTCACTTATCTGTTTTGGAACTTTAACATTAAAATAACAGATAAAAAGCATCAAAAATACAATTAAACCGAAATAAAAAAACGAAGTATTTAAAGGATAGTTTAAAATCAAGAATTTAAATATCTGTGAAGCAATAAATGAAGACAAACCAAAACCTGCTACTGTTATTCCCGTTGCTATACCTTTTTTATCACTAAACCAAAGTGAAACAATCTTCAAAGGAACCCCATATAATATACCTGTCCCAATTCCACCTAAAACTCCATAAGTTAGAACAAAACATATAATAGAATTTATAAAATATGAACTAACCCAAGATGATGTTATCAATAAGCTACCTAAAACATAGGTTTTTCTAACACCAATTCTTTCAATCAAATAACCACTTAATGGCATTGAAAAAGCAAAAAGTATAAGAAAAACTTTAAAAGGAAATCCACTTTGAATAGAAGTTATATTCAAATATTCTTCAAGGGGCTTTCTAAATATACTATAAGAATAAACAGTACCTCCAACAAGCATTATCAAAAAACTATTTATAAGATAAATTATCCTCATATCATTCCCACTCTATAGTAGCAGGAGGCTTAGAAGTTATATCATAAACAACTCTATTTATTCCTCTAACCTCTCCAATAACTCGAGATGAAATTTTATTTAAAACTTCATATGGTATTCTAGACCAATCAGCAGTCATACCATCAACACTATCAACAAATCTCAAAGCCAAAACATTTTCATAACTCCTTTCATCTCCCATTACACCAACTGATCTCACAGGTAATAAGACACAAAAAGCTTGCCATATCTTTGAATAATATTCAGAAAGTTTTAATTCTTCTCTTACAATAAAATCTGCTTTCCTTAAAATATCAAGTTTCTTCTTGTCAACTTCTCCTATAATTCTTATAGCAAGTCCTGGTCCTGGAAAAGGGTGCTGCATTAAAATTTCATCATCAATTCCAAGAGATCTTCCAATCTCTCTAACATCATCTTTAAACAAATATTTAAGCGGTTCTATAAGTTTAAAACCAAGTTTTTTAGGAAGGCCACCTACATTATGATGAGTTTTTATTACTGATGAAGGTCCTTTAACTGAAACAGATTCAATTATATCAGGATAAAGAGTACCTTGAACTAGAAATTCATAGGTTTTATCTTTTCTTGCTTGCTCTGTAAAGACATCTATAAATGTCTTACCTATTATTTTCCGCTTTTTCTCAGGATCTTTAACTCCTTTTAGTTTTGTTAGAAAGACTTTAGATGCATCTATTATACTTATATTAAACTTAAATTTCTTTTTAAAAACTTCTTTTATTCTTTCTTTATCGCCAATCCGTAATAAACCTGTATCGACAAAAATACACTTTAACTTATTTCCAATAGCAAGATGTGTTAAATAAGCAGCAACAGATGAATCAACACCTCCACTTAAAGCACATATTGCTTTTGAACTTCCAACTAAACTTCTTATATCTTCAACAGTACTTTTAATAAAATCTTCAGCTTTAAAAATATTTTTAACTTTACATATTCTAAATGCAAAGTTTTCAAGTATTTTATTCCCTTCTTTAGTATGTTCCACCTCTGGATGAAACTGAACGGCATAAATGTTTCTTTTCTCATTTGCTATAGAACTTATTATACTGTTTTCTGTTACAGCTAAAACATCAAAGCCATCAGGTATTTTCTTTACTTCATCTCCATGACTCATCCATACCAACGTTTCCTTATTAACTCCTTTAAAAAGTAAGGAATCTTTTACAACTTTTACTTTGGTATTCCCATATTCTCTTCTTAAACCTTGAAAAGTTTTACCACCCAAACTTTGAGCTATAAGCTGCATACCATAACATATACCAAGCACAGGAACATCAAAATCATATACAGAATAACTTAACTTTGGAGCATACTTCCTATATACACTTTGAGGACCACCAGAAAGTATTATACCAATCGGTCTTTTTGACATTATTTCAGAAAAGGGTTTATTATATGGAAGTATTTCTGAATAAACATGAATTTTTCTTAATTTTTTTGCAATAAGTTGAGTGTATTGGCTTCCGAAATCCAAAATCAAAACTAAATCAGCCATAATTATTTTTGTCTTCCCATACCTACGACTTGTGTTTTTTGTAAAAGCTTTCCTTCAGCTTTTATGGACGGAGCAATAATTATTTGAGTCATTTGCATTTGCTGGATATTTCTTGCTCCAACTGCTCCCATAGAAGTTTTTAAAGCCCCCACTAAGTTTTGAGTTCCGTCATCTGTTTTAGCAGGACCAAGCAAAATTTCTTCTATTGTACCAGTAATGCCAACATGGACACGCGTGCCTCTTGGAAGATTAGCATGAGGTGTTGCCATACCCCAGTGATAACCTTTACCTGGAGCTTCAACAGCTTTTGCAAAAGGTGAACCAATCATAACAGCATCAGCTCCACTTGCAATTGCTTTACATACATCACCACCTGTAAGCATACCTCCGTCAGTAATTATTGGAACGTATCTTCCTGTTTTTTTAAAATAAACTTCTCTTGCTTGCGCACAATCTATAGTTGCAGTAACCTGAGGGACTCCTATACCCAAAACTCCCCTTGTAGTACATGCTGCTCCAGGCCCAACTCCAACTAAAATTGCAGATGCACCAACTTCCATTAACTCTAAAGCAACCCTATAAGTAACACAGTTACCAAGCACAACAGGTATTTTCATTTCTTTAACAAATTTTTCAAGATTTAATGGTTTTTGCTTAGAAGAATAATATTTTACTGTTAAAACTGTAGATTGAACAAAATAAATATCAGCCCCCGCATCTCTAGCGATAAATCCATATTTTTCAGCATTTTGTGGGATTGAACTTACAGCACAATACACTCCATGCTTTTTTATTTCTTCAACCCGCTTTTCAATTAACTTTATCTTAACTGGTTCCTTATATATTTTTTGGAAAACTTCAGTTGCTCTATCCGGTGGAGCGTTTACTAATTCATTAATTGCTTCTTCGGGATTTTCATAGCGAGTGTTTACCCCATCCAAATTCAAAACTGCAAGACCACCAAGTTTATTAAAAGCTATCGCCATCTTAACATCTACAACACCATCCATGGCAGATGCCAAAAATGGTATTTTGAGTTTTAATCCAGCAATTTCTACCGACACATCAACATCATCAGGATCTATTGTTATATTTCCTGGCACTAAAGCAACATCATCAAAACCATAAGTATATCTTGCCTCACGATTTCTTCCAATAAAATATGACATATAACCTCCACTCAAATATTAACTTTGAATTAATACGACATTAAGATTTAAAGAACCTTTTATAAATTTTACAAAATTTTTATATTAAAGAATTTATATTTTAAACTGTATAACCTTTCTTTTTTCTCAACTCATATATGCTTTTTTTAAACTCTTCATCATCTAAAAATAAACTCTTACCTGTAATACCAAAATACGCATGTTCAACTGGTGTATCTGGACAAATATAAGTTCCTCTTTTAATGCCTTTTGGATCTTTCTTTAATCCAAGCCAAATAAGCCAGATTTTAAGATTCGAAAAATCCTTTTCTATGAGTTCTGGACCAGATTTTATAATTTTATTAATATCACCAAAACCATCAAGCACACAAGCAGAATGAAAACCACAGTTTTTAGCTGCAACTATATCTTTTTCTGTATCACCTATAACATAAACCTGATTAGGATTTATATTTGTTTTTGTAATTTTAGAAGCACTTTTTACAGCAGCTAAAAGCATGTCTTCTCTTTTTTCATAATCTTTACCAAAACCACCAAAAAGGAAATAGTGAGAAAGTTTTGACGGAGCAAGCTTAATGTAAGCACCCTCTCTTAAATTACCAGTACCAAGACCTATAAAAACATTAGGTTGTTCTGATAAATATTTTAAAAAGTAATCAATACCATTTATTTTTACATATTTACCATTACTAATTGAATTTTCCACTTCTTTTGGAAGATGCTTAAGATACAAATCTGATAGATTTTTGAATTCTACTCTGTTTGGCTTCCTCCTAAATGCAAAATAAAAAGCATTCTTAAAATTTACCTTATCTGTAACTCCTTGAAGTTCAAAATAATTACATATATTTTTAGGACCACCTAGTTCGACTATAGCATTATTTAAAGCACGCATTCCAGCTCCACCTGCTTTAATTAAAGTTCCATCTATATCAAAAAGAACTATTTTAATATTCTGTCTTTTTTCCATATTATTTTTCCCTTTTTTATACTCATAATATTTAAATTATCTCCAAAATAGTATCCTAATTCTTTATAATTTTTTATATCAAGAATTATAATATCTGCATCCATTCCTTCAACTATCATACCTGTTTTATTCCCCAAACCAAGCAAAAACGCAGGATTATAAGTCGAGGCAACTATAGATTCTTCCAAACTCATTTTCATCTTTATTAAAGCAAGTGAAATCACAAACTGCATATTCCAACAAGGAGAGGTACCAGGATTAAAATCTGTTGATAAAATAACTACACAACCTTGCTCTATAAATTTTCTTACATTCGGATAAATATTCATATCTAAAAAATAATTTGAAGCAGGAAGGAAAACGCAAGCAACATTAGAATATTTAAGTTTTTTTATATATTCTTCATCTGCCCAATCAAGATGATCAGCTGAAACAGCTCCAATCATAGATGCTACAATACTTCCACCAGATTTAAAAAGTTGATCCGCGTGAACACGTGGAATAAGTCCTAAAGATTTAGCATAGTTTAAATATTCTATTGATTCCTCAACTTCAAAATATCCTCTTTCACAAAATATATCAACAAATTTTGCAAGTTTTTTCTCAACCACAACTGGAAGAACCTTTTCTTTCAGAAATTCAAGATATTCTTTAGAATTCCACCCTTGAGGTATAGAATGAGCTCCAAGAAAAGTTGTTATTACATCAATTGGAATCTTGCTAGAAGCCTTTTTTGCTGCCTCAAGCATCTTTATCTCTCCATCAAAATCTAATCCATAACCACTTTTAACTTCAATTCCAAGCGTCCCACACTCAATAAAACGTTTTGAAAAATTTAGTAAATTCTCTGATAAATCTTCTAAAGATGATTCTTTTATATGTTTAGCACTCAGATTTATACCACCACCAGCTTTCTTTATATCAACATAACTCATACCTTTTATACGCATCTCAAAATCGTTTATTCTTGGTTTTGCAAAAATACTATGAGTATGACAATCAAAAAAACCAGGCATAACTACTCTTCCACCTACATCTATAACATCAAATTTAACTTTGCTTTTCATCTGAAAAAGAACATCTTTTCTTTTTCCAACCTTTTTAATAACTCCATCATCAATAAAAATTGCTCCATCATCAATTATTGATAGTTTAGAAAGTTCTTTTCCAATTCTAAATCTTCTTTCTCCTTTAAGAGTTAAAAGTTGAGATATATTTTCAACTAATAAAGCCATGTTTCTTACATTACCAAATAGCAGATATAATATAAACAATCCCAAATATTAAAACAAATTTTGCAGATTCTCTATTTAATAAAGAGTAATTAGAATATTTTATAAGTTTATAAATTCCAAGAGAAAAAGGAAGACATATGAAGTATACTATATTTAATCCTACAATTGCAAATGCAACAAAATAAGATAAGATATGCAAAACAATATAAATGATTATAGAATTTTTAAGACCAATTAAATGAACTATAGTCTTGATTCCAGCTTCTCTATCTGACTCTGCATCTCTTATATTATTTGAAAGAAGTATATTCACAATTAAAAAAGCTGTAGGAAGTGAATAAAAAATTGACTCCCAAATAAATTTACCCGAAAATATAAGAACCGAACCACTAACAATCAAAGGACCAAAACATAAAAATATTACTAACTCCCCAAAAGCTCTATATTTAAGAGAAATAGGATTTGCTGTATAGAAAATTGTTAAAATAATACCAAACAATCCAATAAATAACAAACTCCAAATAGAATATTTAAATACAAAATATATACCAATTATACTTGCAATTAGTAAAAAAAACCATGCTAAATTTATAACAACCCTCTTTGAAGTAAGATTTTTAACTATTCCAACATCATCTGCACCTTCCTTATCAACCCCATTAACATAATCATAATATGTATTTATAAGATTTCCAGCCAGATGGATAAGGAATCCTGCTATAAATATTAAAATAAACTCAAATGTTTTAAACCAACCATTTATTTTTGCATAAACAGCAGCAATACTCATAGGAACTACTGATGCAGGCCAAGAATAAGCTCTAAGTATTATAAACCATTTTTTAATTGATTCCATATATTACCTCCTTCTTTGTGTTAATGAGTAAATATAATTATAAAATTCAATAGCACTATCAATATTACCTAAACTTATAATGTCATCCTTAATATTTTCAATTAAAGATATAGCCTTTTGTCTTGCTTTTTGTGTAATTCCATTATCGATAATATATCTTCTAATCTGATTTAACTTTATAGGATTTTTTGTAGAAAAATACTCGTTTATTTCATCTATTAATTTTTTATCACTCATTGCAATTATAATAGGATATGTTATTTTCCCTTCAAAAAGATCTAAGAAAGTATCCTTACCAGTAGAATTTAAATCACCTTCTATATCTATAATATCATCAATTATTTGAAAACTAACTCCAAAATCTCTAGAAATTTTTTCTGACTCAATATAATTGTTTTTATTAGCTATAAAAATACATGATACACTCATCCATCTAAAAATCTGAGATGTTTTAAGTACCGCAAGATGAATATAATCATCCTCAGTTATAATTTTATACTTTAACCTCTCTTCAAAAAGAGCACCCTCACTCATTCTTTTTACACACTCAACAAGAGAAAAACAAATCTCAGATGAAATAGATTTAGCCTTTTCAAACGCAAAAGATACTATCATATCTCCAACGAGGATAGCCGTAGAGATTCCAAACATGCTATTCAAGGTTTTGCTACCACGTCTTGAAGAGGCATTATCAATACAATCATCATGTAATAACGAAGCAAGATGAACAATTTCAGCAGTTGAAGCAATTTTTATAGAATTATTCCAATCAATTCCAAGCATTTTAGAAAAATAATAACAATATAAAGTTCTTATACCTTTCCCAATAGGGTCTAAAAAGAAAGGCAAATTAAAATCAAAATATTTTTTATCAACTCCTTTAAAACTATTTATTATTTCATCTTTTACTGCAAGTAAAAATTCGTTTTGATTCATAATTTGATTTTGTTTTTTATACTCTGTTCTATTTTTTCTTTAATAAGATCTATTCTTTCTAGATTTATTTTTTGTAATATTTTTCCCTCATTTTCTTTTATTAAATTATCAAGCTCCTTTATTTTTTTATCAATTTCACTATTTATTTTCTCATTTATCTGTAATTTAATATTTTCTAATTCTTTATTAAAACTATTTTTAATCTCATTAAATATAATATCTCCTACATCACTTCCAATCTTTACGGATGGCTTTAATAACTCACCTGAGATTTCTCCATTTATATTAAAAGATTTTAAAGAATTAAGAACTCTTTCTATCGCTATATTAAAATTTTTTTGAGAACTTATATTTACTGATGAGGTTGGTACAAAATTATAAAATTTAAGCATAAATGGAAAGTTAATCAAATCTTCTTTAAATTTTCCTCTTAACTCAAAATCTAACATAACATTTTTAAGTTCAAAAGAAAATTTATCATCTCCAAATTTAATATCAGATAATTTAAAGCCATAATAATTAAAATACATATTACCATCTATTGGTTGTGTAGATAAATTAACATTTAAGTCAATATAAAAACCAGCTTTATTTTCTTTAGCTTTTACATTTACAATTAATGGTTTAGGGTACAAATGAGGATTACTTGATAAATTCCTTATAATACCAATATACTCTTTTGGATTTTCAGGAGTTAATCTGCCATCTATAATACATTCTGTTAAAAGAAAAGTAGGATAATTTTCTTTTAATATATAGTGTATATATCTTCCTCTTTCTTTCTTTTCTTCAAATATCTTTTTCTTTGGTTTTTCAGGCAAATATTTAGTAAATTCCTTTGCCTTGTTGAAATAAAAAGAATATTTTTCAAAATTTTCATAAACTTTTTTACCAAATAAAAACCTAGATATATTATCTTTATCCAAAGTTGGAATTTCTAATAGACTTGTAATTTTAACAATATCTCGTTTTTTTGCTTCATTAATTTCTGAAATATAATTCTTTATATTTTTTAACTCCAAAGATATCTCTTTTTGTTTTTCTTTAACAATCTTGTAAAAATCATCAAAATCTTTCTTTAATTGTGAGGCATATTTGATCTGTTTCATAAAATTCTTTTCACTTTTTATTAAAGAAATATCCTCTTCAAATTTCTTTATCTTTAAATCAATATTTAGAGATTCTATATCTGAATAAATTTTCTGATACTGAGATATTTTTTTTATTTTAATCTCATCTATCAGTTTAATAGTTTCAAGATTTTTAATTTCAACATCTAACTTACCAAGTCCTTGAGTCTTTATATCTTCAATTCTTTCAATTAAAAAATCTTTAGCTATATTGCTATATCTTAAAATATATTTATCAAACGCTGACTTTTTCTTATTTATTTTTGCTGATGTTTTTCTTTTACCACTAAATAACAATCCATTTATTTTTGCCTCTTCTATTATGAATTTTTTCTTAAAAAGCTGCTTTACATTTAACTTGATAGTAAGTTTTTCAAATTGAAAAAGATTTTTGAACTCGTCAGAAGAACTTCCAACTTCCATTCTATCTATTATAAAAGTTCCTTTTAAAAATGATGTTTTTAACCTATATATATCTACCTTTGCATTAAAAAGAGATTCTAAAGACTTTTCAATTCCAAATTCAAGTAATTTATCAAAAAATAAATAAAAGAATAAATATATAATTAAGATAATCAACATTCTTGGAATAACATAACTATACCTTATCATACTAATCCCTAAAATACCATTCAAAAAACCAACTTAATCTTAAAATTTTTACTACTTTACTTTTTGAAAGTTTTATTCCAAGATTAATTAGATATCTTTCAGACAATTTCTTAAAACAAAGATATATTGGTAAAAACATAATAAAACCAATAATTACACCACCACAAACAACAGTATTATTAAAATCAGTCCATGGAATTATAGGAGCATTATACATCCAACTAAAAAAATCATTTAAACAATCTAAATTTAAGATGAAATACCCTAATGGATCTGTTATTTTATCTGTTATAAAAGAAATAAAAGAAAATAAAATGGTAGCTATAAAGAAAAATGGAATATTTGTTTTAAATATGAAAGCAGATATAAATAAAAGATGTGCTGTTAAATTATTTTTCGGTATTATACCTAAAATAAAACCAAATGCAAATGCTAATCCAATAGAGGATGGATTTTTTTCTTTAAGGATTCCAGTTAAAAAATGTCTTATTATAAAAATAGGATTCATCTATATCATCAACCTCCTCTAATAAAATCCTCATCCTCCCACTCTCCATACATTCCACTAATAGCATAAAGTCTTGGATCTTGATAATTTTTCATCTCCTCTTCTTTCAATTTTTTTATTTCATCTTTTATCTTAGAATATGAAATATCATACTTTTTAGTTCTCAAAGTCATAAAATACGAACCTATACACATTGGTAAAGATAAAAATATAAATAGCCATCCATATTTAAAAGTACCAAGTCTATTTAACATCCACCCACACAAACTAAGCCAAAAAGATAAAACAAACATTGAACCACATAATATATAACTTATAATAAAATTAAATTCGGATGATTTTGGAATTGCAAGCAATATTGTCGAAATAGAAATATAAACCATTATTACTATCGTAGACCTAAAAACCCAATTTTTCCATCTATCCTTAGACAATATTAAAACACCATAAACTGGATGATCAATTATTTCAGCATTTTCCCACTCAATATCTATAACTTCTTTCATATCGCTGGAAAAATTTTGAGATTTTTCGGAATACAAAAACTCATAGGGTAGTAAAAGATGAAATAATAATATAAATATTAATCTAATCATATATTATTCTGGTTTAAAATATTCTTCAATTTTATAAAATGTTGATGATTTCTTTAATGGTACCATAAAATCAACATCCTTTATTTTCTTTATAATATCCTTTTTAGATTCTGTAGTTTTCAATTTTATTTTTGGTCTCAATTCAATCATATCAAAATAATGCCAATAAGTTGTAACTATTGAACTAACCATACAAGCGAGCATAAATCCACTCCAAAACAAATCTTCTCTGTCTTTTCTAATCCAATATTTATCTCTAAAAATTCGAATAAAATCCTTTATGTTTTTTATATTCATAACTCTGATATCATTTCTTTAAGTTTATCAAGTTTTATGATATTTTCCTTAACTAATTTTTCTATACGATTAACTTCAGTTTGAGGAGCCTTTTCTATAAATTTTGAATTTGAAAGCATAGTTTTCCACTTAGAAATAGATATGTTCAAATTCTCAATTTCTTTTATTATTCTCATTTTTTGTTTATCGGCGTCCATATCACTATCGATAACGATATAAATTTGACATCCTTTAGCAAATCCTCTTATTGTCCTAATACCAGATACGATAGAATAACTAAGATTTTTAACTCTTGCTAAATGTTTTATATAAGATTCATATCTTTTAACTAAATATAAAACATTATTATCTGATGAAACTATTACATTTATTTCTTTAGCAGGATGAATTGAAAATTCTGATCTTAAGGTTCTTATTTCTTTGATAATAGCCATAAGAATTTCCATATTATCAATTGAATCCTGCTCATAAAAATTATAAACATGAATAAATGATTGAGTAATAAATTCAAAATTTTCATTTATATATTTTTTTAGTGACTCATATATCTCTTGAGTAACAAATGGTATAAAAGGATGAAGCATTTTGATAGAATTCTTAACAACATTCAGCATTACAGAAATCTTTATACTTCTTTTATCAGTTGTAAGATACATCTTTGATAATTCAATATACCAATCACAAAATTCATCCCACACAAAATCATAAATTAAATCTAAAGCTTCGCTTAGCATATATTCGTTCATAAGTTTCTGATAGTTAGAATACACATTATATAATCTTGAAAGTATCCATTTGTCTGATAAATCAAGATTATTTATATGAAGTTCATTTTCTTTTTCATCCTTTATATTCATAAATAAAAATCTTGAAACATTATATAACTTGTTTATAAAATTTCTACCTCCAACTATAGCATTTTCTGAAAAAGGTATATCCTTACCACCACCAGCGTTTATAGCAAGAGTAAATCTCATAGCATCAGTCCCATATTTTTGCATCATATCCAATGGATCTATTACGTTTCCCTTAGATTTTGACATCTTCTGCCCATATTTATCTCTAACAATTCCATGAACATAAACTTTAGAAAATGGAATTTCATTCATATGAAAAAGCCCAGACATAATCATCCTTGCTACCCATAAGTATAAAATCTCATAACCAGTGACAAGCGCTGATGTAGGATAAAAATATTTAAGTTGTTCAGTTTGTTTCGGCCAACCAAAAACAGAAAAAGGCCAAAGAGCTGACGAAAACCACGTATCTAAAACATCAGGATCTTGAATCAAATCATTATCACCACAATCAGGACAACTAACTGGTTTTATTTCACTTACAATAGGTTTTGCTCCTTTTTCCATAATAACTTTAACAACTTCACCCTTGTCGTTTGTAACTATTCCTTTGCCACTACATGTTTTACAATAATATGCTGGAATTCTGTGCCCCCACCAAATCTGCCTTGATATACACCAGTCTTCGATATTTATAAGCCAATCTAATAACATCTTTTTCCATTTTTCTGGATAAAACTTAATTTTATTACTGTTTATAACTTCAATTGCTTTTTGTGCTAAAGGCTTTGTCTTAACAAACCATTGTTCTGAAATTAACGGTTCTATATGATTATCACACCTATAACACTTTCCAACATTATGAATATAATCCTCTTCTTTTTCAATTAAATTACTGTTTTTTAAATCTCTTACTATTTCTTCTCTTGCTTTAAATATCTTCATACCTAAATACTTATCAGGACAGTTAATCATCCTACCATCATCAGATATTACCACAACCAAATCAAGTAAATGTTTTTGAGCAATTTCATAATCTAAAGGATCATGAGCTGGTGTTATTTTAACAGCACCTGTACCAAATCCTATATCAATTTTTTCATCAGCTATAACTTTAATTTTTCTACCAACTATCGGAAGAATAAGATATTTTCCAATTAAATTTTTATATCTTTCGTCTGAAGGATTTACACATACAGCTGTATCCCCAAGCATTGTTTCTGGTCTTGTAGTAGCAACCACAATATATCCAGTCTTGTCCTCTAAATAGTATCTTATATACCACAATTTTGATTTTTCTTCTTCATATTCAACTTCAATATCACTCAAAGCTGTATAACATCTTGGGCACCAATTTATCATCCTTTTTCCACGATATATAAGGTTACTTTTCCATAGCTGGTAAAATGCACTAATAACTGCTTTTGTTCTTTCTTCATCCATAGTAAACTTTATATTTTCTTTTGAAAAATCTATTGAGCAACCTAATTTTTTTAACTGACTTAATATAGTATCTCCACATTCAATATACCAACTCCACATCCTTTCAAGAAACTTTTCTCTTCGGATATCACTTCTATTAACACCCTCTTTTTTAAGTGTTTTCTCCATGACATTTTGCGTTGCTATACCTCCATGATCAGTTCCAACCACCCAATAGGTATTTTCACCTTTCATCCTATGATATCTAATAATAATATCTTGAAGTGTATTATTCAAAGCGTGCCCCATATGAAGAGCACCAGTAATATTAGGAGGCGGAATTACTATTGTAAATGGTTTTTTAGTCTTATCAATATTTGGAGAAAAAATCCCATTCTTTTGCCATCTATCAATCCATTTTTCTTCAACACTTCTAGGATTATATACCTTTTCCATCTTTCACTCCTTGGATTTTATCATTGACGCTAAAATACTATTCGAAACAAAAAAATATTCCTTTTTAAATCTATATTTCCCAAAACTTTTTTCTAAATATCCATCTTTATAACATCTATCTATTTCATTTTTAAAATAATAATAAACATCGGAATTTTCAGCTATACCATCACATGTTCTCAAAGAAAGCATCAATTTTTCATTCATAATATCTATATAATCTAGTTCTTCAACATAATCTAATTCTATTTTACCATTATTAAGAGAGCTTATGTAAGAATGAATATCTGAAATATTTTTCAATCTAATATTATAAATACAAGAAGAAGCCGACGGACCAAAACCAATAAAATTACCTCTCCTCCAATAATTTATATTATGATATGAATTATACAATCCCTTAAAAGAAAAATTAGATACTTCATATTGCTTATAATTATAATTTTCAAGTAGCTCAATAGTTTTAATATATATATTAGCTTGTGTATCAAAATCAACCTCAATTTCTCCAAAAAAAGGAGTATTATTATGAATTTCAAGCGCATAAAGTGAAATATGATTAGGAATTAAATTTATAACGCTATAAACATTATTTTTAAAATTTTCAAAATCTTGATTTGGAAGCCCATATATCAAATCAACATTAATTAAAAAATTTTTATGAATCATTTTATATTTTTCAACAAAATCTTGATAACTATGAATTCTTCCAAGAAAATTTAATTCTTCATTATTAGTTGATTGAAGTCCTATTGAAATTCTATTAACTTTATAATATTTTAAAATATCTATTTTTTCTTTAGTTAAACTTTCTGGATTTGCTTCAAATGTTATTTCTTTTAATTCTTTTAATGAAATATTATTTTCAATTAAATTAAAAAGAAATTTTATTCCATCAATACTCAAACAAGAAGGAGTTCCACCACCAATGTAAATACTACTAACTTTAGTTAGATATTTCTTTCTTAAAGTTAATTCATTTTTTAAAGCATTTAAAAAATTTTTTTCTAAATCAATTGAAGTTATTGAATAAAAATCACAATAATTACACTTTTTTTTACAAAAAGGAATATGTATATATACAGAAAAAAAATCCTGAAACATTAATCAATAAAAACTACTCTTTAATTCTTCTTTTCAGTAAATGCTTTAAGCAACTCTATTGGAATAGGGAAAACAACCGTTGATTGATTCTCTGTAGCAATTTCTGTTAATGTTTGCAAATACCTTAACTGAAGTGCAACTGGATTTTGTGAAATTATATTTGATGCTTCCATAAGTTTTTGTGCCGCTTGATATTCTCCATCGGCATTTATAATTTTTGCTCTTCTTTCCCTCTCTGCTTCTGCTTGTCTTGCAATCGCACGTTGCATCTCTTGTGGGATATCAACATTTTTTATCTCAACTGCACTAACCTTTATGCCCCAAGGTTCAGTATGTTGATCTAAAATCTTTTGAAGTTCTTGATTAATTTTTTCTCTATTTGTAAGCAAATCATCAAGCTCTTGTTGTCCTAAAACACTTCTTAAAGTTGTTTGTGCAAATTGACTTGTTGAATACATATACCGCTCCACATTAAGAACCGCTTTATCTGGATATATTACTCTAAAATACACTACTGCATTAACTTTAACTGGTATGTTATCCTTAGTAATTATATCTTGCGAAGGCACATCAAATGTAACCACCCTTGTATCAATTTTAACCATCTTCTGAACTATAGGAATAATTACAACGAGTCCAGGCCCTCTTACTCCTGAAAATCTTCCAAGCGTAAAAACAACACCACGCTCATATTCATTTAATATATTAATAGCACTCATAATAAGGAAAAAAACTATTATTATAAGTGGAAGCATAGCCATATATCCCTCCTAAACTATAACATATCTCTTGCCATTAATATTAAAATAATGGCTTATTATATTTTACAAAAAAAATAATATAAAACATTAATATATCTTTCTTTTAAAAATAATATTTCCCCACCTATCAATATAATATAAGTTTGAATTATCCCTAACCTCAGCAATACCACAGTTAAACGTTGTTAAATCATCAAATGTTGGCTTCACTATCTCATTACCCTCATAATCTATGAAACCATATCTACCATTCAAAACTACAACTGCTCTCATTTCATTAAAATAAAAAACAAAATCATATTTATTTTTAACAACCAAATTCCCATTTATGTCAACAAAACCCCATTTTCCATTTAACTTTACAGCAGCTCTTCCTTCAAAAAATGGTTCCGCTTCTTGATAAATAAAAGGAATGATAACTTTATCTTTTATATTTATAAAACCCCACTTTTTATTAAGCATTACAGGAGCTAAATCGTAAGAAAATCCTTTAGCGGATTCATATTTAAGGGGTATAATAAAATTACCATCTTTATCGGTAAACCCTACCTTATCACCAACAACTAATTTTACAACTTCTCCTTCTTCAAATATAAGTTTTTTTAGCTTAATTTGATATGTATATAAAAGCCTATTTTCAACAAACTTTTTTCTCATTTCATCAACCAATTTTCTGATAGTTTTTCTATTATGAATTATATCTATAACTTTATTTCCTTTTAAATCTAATATACCCCACTTATCATTTTTCCTAACAACTGAATATCCTTCATAAAAAGGCGAAACATAATCATACTCACAAGGAATAACCTCTTCACCGTCATCACAACAAAAACCCATTTTCGAATTTTTTATACATCTTTTAATTGTATATTTTGAAAGCTTAAAAGAATATATATTTTCCTCTCCATATCTTTTAAAAAATTTATTAATAACTTCGTCTCTTTCACGACATTTCAAATTATCTACAATATATATTATTTTCTTAAACTCTGATTGCGCTTGTTTTCTAAGAATTTCAAAATCATCACTAAAAGACGAAGATTTTAAAAAGATTAACAGTATAACAAAAAAAATCATCTATAATTAGTAAAAATTAGAGTTATTCCAAAATCTAAACTTTTTAAATATGCTATTGTCTTTTGCAATTCATCCTTTGATTTTGAAAAAACTCTTATTAAATCTCCTTGAATTTGAGAATTAACTTTAAGTTTAGCATCTTTAACTGTTTTAACTATTTCTTTAGCTTTATCTTGAGGAATACCTTGCTGAATTTGAACAACCATCTTTGCTCTTGAACCTAAAGTATTTTCTATACCTAAGACTTTAAAATTTTTTAATGGTAAATTTCTCTTTGCCATTCTTGTTAAAAGAACATCATAGAGTGTCTTTACCTTATATTCATCAATAGAAATAAGATATATCTTATTTTCTTTTTTGTCAAAATTAATTTCTGAATTAGTATCTTTAAAATCATATCTATTTGTTATTTCTTTCATTGTAACCGAAATTGACTCATCTACTATATTTGTATCAACTTTAGAAATTATATCAAAACTATATTCTTGTGCCATAGACAACCTCCTCTTTTATATACATATCATTAATTACCTTACTAGTCAAACAAGCCAAATCATAGACAAAGTTAAAATTAGAGGAATAAACATAAGAAATTCCAGGGCACCAACCACATATATTTATCATATTACAAAATTTACATTTATCAGGTTTAAATAAAAGATTTTTACGCAAATTTTCTAAAAGTTTTGAATTCCATATATCTGAAAAACTACTTCTTTTTAGATTACCTAAAGGATAGGGAAATGTAAGACACGGGAATACTTCTCCATTAGAACTTATAGCACATAAGTTTCTTCCAGCTCCACATGGGAAAAAATCAATGTTTTTAAAGTTTTCATTCACCTCAATCTGTACAATTTTTTCTTTAATTATTTTTCCAAATTTTTTACAATCAATTTGAAATTCCTCATTTTTTTTCACACCATTATTTGATGGAGTTATTATTGGATCGAATCTTACAATAAAATCATTTTTTTTAGCAAATTCTTTTATCCACCATAAATCATTGAAATTTAAATTAGTTATTGGAGTTTTAATAATTATTCTAAAACCAATATTTTTAGCTATAAAAATATTTTTCAAGGTAACATCAAAACAATCCCTATCAGTTGTTTTATTATGCACTTGTTTTCTACCATGAAGACTTACTTCTATATCACGCACACCATACTTGTAGGCAACTTTAAGTTTATTTTCACATTCAATCCCAAGTGATGAAAATATCCTTACATTAAACTTTATTTTATAACATAACTTAAATATCTCCTCAATATCTTCTCTTAAAAAAATCTCACCACCTGTAAAGGTAATAAAAATTGTTCCCAATTTCTTTAGCTCATAAAGAATTTTTTCTATATTACGAATGTTAAGCATATCATAAGAAAATTTATTATCAATATAACAAAAAACACAATTATTACAACATCTTTTAGTAAGCTCTATTGTAACAAATAAAGGGATATTATTAACATAAGATAAAGAAACAAGTTTTTTAGAAACACTCATACAAAATTTTCTTAAAATTTCTAAAATACCTTAAAAGCCAACCTAATATATATCCTGAATATCCATTCCAAAAGCTTAAAACTTTACCAATTATATCCTCCCTTTTAATATTATGAAATGACAAATCATCATCATTTGATATTATCACTTCTTTATCATCTACTTTATAAACTCTATGAACATATAATCTATTTAAAAATTTATATAAAACAATATCACCTATCTTTATATTATCTGAACCAATTTTCACAAATAAATACTCATCCTTTATAAAAGGTAACATACTAGTTCCAAAAACCTTTATTGATAGTATTTTCATGATCTTCGTCTTAAGGTTTTACACGCAAGCTGATTTATCGGACCTGTCTGACACTTACCACAAGAAAGAGCAGCTGTTTCATATATTTTTTCTTTCTTTATAGATGGTTTTATGTATTTTTTCTTATTACTTTTCATAAATCCCTTCCAAAATCATTTCGTTTATAATCGAATCAACATCTTTTTTTGCTGTATTAAAATCAATATCATAATTATAGCTAATCTCTTTTACTATTTCATATTTATCTACACCATTTAACAACCTTTCAAACACAATAGAAGCAGTTTCATTTAATTCATAAAGTATATTTTCATCCGTATTTATTAAAAATATCTCTGTTCCTATTCTACGCCAAACAGTATTTTTTGATAGCTTCATAAAAAATATTATACTCCCGGGCATGGACTCGAACCATGAACAACGCCTCCAAAGGGCGCTGTGTTACCATTACACCACCCGGGATTTTTTTACCCCTTTAAAAAAATCCCTAAAGAATTTTATTTTTTATCTTCTTTTCTAACTTGCTGCTCGTTTAATGCCTTATTGTATGCATCAAGAACTGCTTTTTCGAGCTTACTTCTAAAATCATTTGTTATTGGATGCGCGATATCTTTATAAGACCCGTCCTTCACCTTCCTTGAAGGCATAGAGACAACAAGTCCCTTCCTACCATTAACAATTTTGACGTTATGAACCACGAATGTATTATCAAATGTCACAGTGGCAAACGCCTTAAGCTTTGATTCGGGTCTTAAATGAATTCTCACCTCTGTTATCTCCATAATTTTCTCTCCTTTCAAGCATCTTTTTCTGGCAGTATCTATAAGCCAGCTATATTTTTATTATACAATTTTTACTTTAAAAATAAAACTATATTTATCTTTCAAAACATTAAAACACTTATCCACATCTTTTTTATCATAACTAACTCCAAACACACTAGACCCTGAACCACTCATTAGAGAAACTAGTCCAAATGATGAAATATCTTCTTTTAATTCCTTTACCTTTTTTTCAAGGATAAAAGCAGAATTTTCTAATCTATTAAACAAATACTTTGAAAAATCAACTCTATCGCATTCTTTTAGTTGACGTAAAAACTCATAAAACAAATCTAATTTTGTTTTATAGTTATATCTCATATTAGAATAAACTTCTTTTGTTGACAGAAAAATATCAGGAAAAACTAAAATTATATAAGGCATTTCTGCTTTAATATCTAACTCCTCAATAATTTCCCCTCTTCCCTTCCCAATAGCAATCTTTCTGTTATCAAAAAAAAACATTATATCACTTCCTAATCTCGAGGCTATACCTCTAACTTTACTTTTTTCAATACCATATATATCACACATAGCTAAAAGTGTTGAAGCACAATTAGAAGAACCACCACCTAGTCCTGCTCCTTGAGGTATGTTTTTCTCTAAATAAATATCAAAGCCATTTTTAATTTTAAATTCTTTTTTAAATTCTATTAAAGCCCTATATATAAGATTATTCTCTTTTGAAACATCTTTAAAATTAACGTTATTCTTTACAAAAATATTAATATCATTATCAGTTCTTATATTGAATTTTATCCTATCACATAAAGATACTCTTGTAAACAAAGTTACGATATCATGATAACCATCTTCTCTTTTCTTACAAACTTCTAAAAAAAAATTTATTTTAGCATAGGATAAACATTCATAATTCATTCTTTTATCTCCATAGTACCAATATCAATTTCAATTAAATTAATATTATCATCAATTATAATTTTCTTTGGATAGATAAACTTTTTATCACCAGTTAAAACAAATTCGTCAACTGATAATTTATACTTATCTTCTCCATTAGTATATATCAAAGTATCAAAAAATATAAAATTCTTATTATTTTTTAACTCTAAACTATCTCGCTCTTCAAAAACTCCTTTAAATATAAAATTTGAATTAATACTCTTATTAAAATTTTTTTCAAAAAATATATTTTTAAAGTCTAAAAATAATTTAAGTAAATTTAAAGAATCTTTTAATTTTTTTTCATATTTTTTAAGATTCTGATAAGATGAAAAATCAATTTTTTCTTTAAAATTAACTTCTAAAATAGGAAACATAAGTGGACCTAATAATTTAAATTCTGAAATATCTGGTTTGTTTATAAACACAAAAGAAAAAGTATATTTAAACTTTTTAGTAAAAAATAATTTCTTATATTTAAATAAAACTTTTAGATTACCACTTAGCACATAATATTGAGGAAAATGTTTAACAAAGTTATCTAGAACTAAATTTGACTCTAATTTGTCTATAATATTTTTAATAGAACGATTAATTATTTTCTTACGATCATAATTATCAAATAAAAATGCTTTAATATAAAAATCAAAAGCTTCATTATAACGTTTTAAAGTAGTAAGAATATCTGCTTTATGTTCAAATATTAAAGTATCGAACTCTCCAGATAATTTCATTAAAGATTCAGCTTTCTCTATATAATCATAAGCTTTAAAATAATCACCTTTTTTATAATATGCCCACGCTAACGAATCTACATAAGCATAATTAGTTGGTTCCTTCAAAACAGCCTTTTCAATCATTTCAAAAGGTGAAGGTAAAGTTATAGAATCAACCTCAATTTTAACATCAACCATATCTCTATCTACCAAAGAATAGCCAAGATAATTTAACACATTAGAATCATCTGGTTTTTTTGTAATTAAATATCCAAAATGCTTTTTAAAACACTCCACATCATTTAACTTTTCACATATAACTCCAAGATTGTATCTAATATCATACATGTCAGATTTACTTAATACCGCAATCTCAAAATATTTTTTTGCATCAGCATATTCTTTCATATCCATTTTACCTAATCCAAGATAGTACGCTATATCATGATTATCAGGCCATTTTTTAGCTGCTTTTTCAAGGATATCAACTGCTTTTTTAGTATTCCCCATCATTATTTCATAATAACTCATCCTTATAACATGTTCAATAGAATCTTCCCAATCTTCAATCTGCGAAAGATATTTAGAAGCATTTAAATAGTTTTTTTTATTTTCTTCTATAAGAGCAAGCCAAAAAAGCGCTTTCTTATCTTTATTATTTTCAATTAAAAACCTGAGATATTTTTCTGCCTCATCAATATTCCCTTTTGAAATATATATTTCAGACACTCTTAGAATAATTTCTCTGTTATAAGGTTCTATAGCTAGTATTTTAAGATACTCACTTAAAGCTTTATCAATATATCCATTTTCTTCCCAATACAACGCCATAAAATAATAAGGTTTTATAGAAGATGAATCAATTTTAATGGCCTTATTTATATACTCAACTACTTTTTTAGTATTTTTTTTTAATGAATATAATACAGCTATATTATAGTAAACATCTGCAGCTAAAGTATTGTCTATTTCAAGAATTTTATTAAAATAAAACAATGACTCTTGTATATTATTCGTATTTAAAAGAGCTAATTGATAGTATGCTTCTATATTTTTAGGGTCAATCTCAATTGCTTTTTTATAAGCACGCTTTGCTTCATTTATATCTCCCTCTTGAGCCTTAACAGCAGCATACAAAACCCAATTATCAGCATCATTTGGTTCAAGTTCTATTATCTTTTCTATATTAGCAGAAAGTTTATCAATGTTTATCTGATTAGTCCTATATCCTTTAAGGGCAAGATTATACAAGTATTTATAAAGAAAAGGGTCTTTTACTTGAGAATTAATTTTTTCAATTATCGAATAACTAGTACTATAATTTTCTATTTTCTCATAATAAAGTGCATCAACAAAATCAGAGTAAGGAGATGAAAAAGCAGAAAGTACCACCACCATAAAGAATTTCATAAAAATCCTCCAATCATAAATATCTTTCCATCATTATAGCATCATACTTAAAATCATAGTATTTTTTTCTAATATTATAAATCTCAAAACCATTCTTTCTATATAAATTTATAGCATCATTATTATTTTCTCTAACTTCAAGTAATATTCTCTTAACCTTTAAATCTTTTGCAATTTCAAAAACTTTATTTAAAAGTAAAGAACCGATACCATTCTTTATAAATTTTTTAGACACAACAAGTGAATTTATTTCTATTTCATTTCCAATAATCCAAAAATTAATAAAAGCACATATTTTATTATAAATTTCAACAACAAAAGTATATGAATTTCTTTTCTTAAATTCATTTAAAAAACCATTTCTTCCCCAACATGGATAAGAACTACTCCATTCAGATTCTATGGAAGCCAATGATTCAATATCATCTATAACTGCTTTTCTAATAACTATCATCTTATTTCAAATTTGGCTGGCTTAAGATATATTGGTTCATATCTACAATTGGAAAAATAATATGCTGCATTTATTATGTTAGCTGGTATAATCTTCATAATTTTTAAATTAGGGAAAATAATATTTTTATTATTTTTTAGTATGTCCAAATCTATATCAAATTCATCTTTATCATAAATAACCATTCCTTTAAATTTATTAAGTTTTTTAGACATATCTTCAGAACTAAGCCATTGAGGAGTTCCACATTTAAATAATCTTTTTTCCCTTATTTTATAAAACGCAAGATAATATTCATCTCTGAAAGCATGAGATATTACAGCAATATCTTTATTATAATCATCATTTTTAAATATATTATAAGCAAGACATTCAAAAACATCAACTCCAAATACCTTACATTTAGAAATAACTTTATATACACTAGCAAACGTATAAACAGAGCGTATTGCAGTAAATCTACCAGGACCTCTAACAATACATAAAGTTGTAATATCTTTAAATGAATAATTTAGTTTATTAATCATTTTTTTTATTTGATTTATCATAATTTCATCAAAATTTATAACTTTTTTTGAAAAAGAAACTTCTTTATTTTGATCTTTTAACATTATTTTTAAAAAAGTTGAATAATATGATAACGCACAAATTAAATCTTTTCTTTTATTCATATTTCAAAATTCTTATTTCTCTCTTATTTAGATTTTCAAAAATTATTTTTATAATATATGGATTAAAATTTTTATATCTTTCTGTTTCATAAGGCCATTCAATTGTAACCACATTGTCACCCTCTAAATATTCCATTATTTCTAAGAAATCATAAATTCCTTTAGTTCTATAAAAATCACAATGAACCAAATTAAACTTTTTAGTTCTATAAATTGAAACTAAAACAAAACTTGAACTAATGACAACCTCATTTGAACCAAGACCTCTAATAATTCCATTTACAAATGTAGTTTTACCAACACCAATTTCTCCTTCAAGTAAGATAAGGTCACCTTTATTAAGTGTTTTTGAAAAATTTGAGGCAAAATTTAGAGTATCATCCTTAGACAAGCTTTTAAAAGTGTTCAAATGTTTCAATAGTTTTTTCTTCATAATTTAATATATCAACTCCTCTACCTTCTTCAAGATGTCCAATTTTAAAGAGATAAGGTAAATTTTTTTTCAAAATTTCAAAATCCTTAGGTTTAACTGTAAAAACAGGATTATAATCATCACTCAAAATAGACGCTTTGAAGATATCATTAATACTACTAAATTTTTCTTTCACACAACTATGAGAAGTTTCAACTATAAGATTTTTATCTATAATTGCTCTAAGCGAATTGTTTTCTGCTATTATTTGAGCAGTTTTATATAATCCATCTGAATTATCAATCATAGAAGTAGCAAAAAAAGAAAGTTTTTTTCTAAAACTATCAAATAATGGAGGTTTTGAAAATAAGTCTATAACTTTTTCCTCATTTTCTGTAATATCTGATCTTTTTTTACTTTTCATAATTTCCACAGCAACATAAGAAAAACCTGTTTTACCCAAAATACATATAAAATCACCTTTTTTAGCTCCTTTTCTCCTAACAACTCTGTTTTTTTTAACTTTACCAATTAAAGTCATTGTAAAAAAAAGCGTTTGGCTTTTTACCAAATTGCCTCCAATATTTTTTATATTAAATAAATCTAATTCTTTTTTAAGAGCTCGTATAAAATTTTTTATCCACTGATTT
Source organism: Elusimicrobiales bacterium (assembly GCA_026419335.1). The sequence continues at coordinate 30,706 of JANZZP010000085.1, forward strand.
TCTGTCTTATCATTTAAACCAGCAGTAACTAAACAATAAAGAGGTTTTGAATCTCCCATTGAATAAATATCACTTACATTAACTCTAACCAACCTTGATGCTATTTCATTTGGTTTTAAAAAATCAGCAATAAAATGAGTATTATCTACTATATCATCAGTCGTGACTACAAGATAATCTTTCTGATTGTAGTTTATTACAGCACAATCATCACCAACCCCAATAATTATTTTTTCGTCTTTATAATCAAAAAATTTGTAAATATATGAAAGAATATCTTTCTCTTTCATTTTTTTATTTTTTTAATAGCATCAGGTATAAAGTCAACAATATCTCGAGCTATAACTCCATAGGGAGTAAGTTTTTCTGAAGATAACTTTCCACATATCGAATGTAAAAAAACACCACAGACTGCAGCTTCAAAAGCACTGTTTTTATCAAAACCATATATCTTACCTTTTTGTGCCCATATTCCACCTATCAACCCACTAAGTATATCACCACTTCCCGCTTTAGATAAACCAGAATTTGGAGCATCAAGAATAAAAAAATTATTTGAATCTAATACAATAGTATTGAAGTATTTAAGTACCACAATACAATCTGTTTCATTTGACAGTTTCTGTGCAAGTTTTTTAGGTTCATCTATATCAAAAAAGCGCTTAGCTTCACCAATATGTGGTGTTAAAATAGCAAGTTTCTCTTTTAATATAGAAATATTTTTTGATAATGATATAGCATTCAAACCATCAGCATCAAGCAAAAAAGGCTTTTTTATATTTTTTATAACTTCAATAATAAAATTTTGACTTTTATTTTCTCTACCAATTCCAGGTCCAAATACAATTAAGTCAGGAGATATATCTTCAACTAATTTCAAAAATATATCTACATCTTTTAAAGAAAAAAAATCTTTTCCTCTACCACTAAATACAATAGACTCTGGAAGAGATATTGAAATATTATCCTTTATAGAAGACGGCACAAATATATACACCAAGCCACACCCAACTTTAAGAGATGAAACAGAGGCAAAATAAACAGCACCAGGCATTGAAAACGAACCACCACAAATAATTACTTTACCAAAATCACCTTTATGTGATTTATCATTCCTTTTTGGAAATATCTTTCTTATATAATTTATATCTATTTTTTTAATCATATTCCCTAATACAGACTGCTATTGCGTAATCTTTAATATGACTTATGCTAACTAAACATTTATCTTTTCTACCATCTATTAGAACCTCTAAATTACCATCTTTTTTATTTAAAATTTCTATTTTATTTAAACTCGGTATTTTTTTATTTGAAATACACTTTATATAAGCTTCTTTTGCAGCAAATCTTGCTGCATACCTTTGAGCATTATCTTTAAAAGATTCACAATATTTGATTTCTCTGTTTGAAAAAACTTTATTTAAAAACCTTTTATTCTTTATAAGCCTTTTAATTCTTTTAGTATCAATTATATCTATCCCAACTTTCATATGCTAAGATTTATTTAACAGTAACACTTTTGGCAAGATTCCTGGGCTTATCTATATCAAGACCTTTTTTAAAGGCTATATAATAGGCAAACATTTGAAGAGGAATTGTAGATGTAACAGGGCTAAACCATTCAGACACCTTCGGCACTAATATCCTCCAATCTGCTCTAACTTGTTTTGAAGAAATATCATCACACAAAGCTATAACCTTTGCTCCTCTTGCTTTAACTTCTTCAATATTAGATCGCATAAGTTCAAAATCACTAGTAGAAAAAGCAATTGCTACAACAGGAATACCATCATTAATTATTGCAATAGGTCCATGTTTCATTTCACCTGCAGCATAACCCTCCGCATGAAGGTAACTAATTTCTTTTAACTTCAAAGCACCTTCTAATGCAATAGGATAATTTATTCCACGAGCTATATATAAGAAATCATTTTTATCAGATACATCATCAACTATTTTTTTTATATACTCTTCCGATTTAAATATTTTTCTTATGATTTTAGGTAACTCAATAAGTTCTTTAGCATATTCTCTTGCTTTTGTTATTAAGAGTTTATCTCTCTTATATGCTGTATGTAACAAAAGCACATATAAAGCAGCAAGTTGTGATGTAAAAGCTTTTGTAGAAGCAACCGCAATCTCAGGTCCACAGTGAGTATACAATACCCAATCTGCTTCTCTAGAAACAGTTGAACCTACAACATTTACAATAGCAAAAATCCTATTTCCATTTCTTTTAGCAATTCTAACTGCTTCAAGAGTATCAGCAGTCTCACCTGATTGAGTAATAACACATATAAGAGCATTTTTATCTAAAACATTTTGCCTATATGGAAATTCACTTGCCAAATCAGCATCCGCGGGTATACCAAAACTTTCAAAAAGATACTTTCCACATAAACAAGCATGATATGCAGTACCACAACCGATAAAATGAATATATGAAAAACTTTTTAAATCTTTATCACTCATTCCAGTTTCTTTTTCAAATATATTTGAATCAACTGGTAAAATCCTTCTCATAAGTGTATTTTCAAATGCTGTATCTTGTTCAAATATTTCCTTAATCATAAAATGTCTATAACCGCCCCTTTCTGCCATTTTTATATCCCAAGATATTAAATTTATCTCCTTGTTCTTTTTTTTCCCAGACATATCAAAAAAAGCAATATTTTTCAAATCCATAAAAACAATTTCATCATCATCAACAAAATATGCTTTTTTTGTATGCTCAAAGAAACCAGAGACATCTGAGCTTATAAAAAACTCTTCCTCTCCCACTCCAACGACTAACGGACTAAACTTTCTTGCTGCTAATATAACACCTGGAAGTTTTGACCATATTGCAGCAATAGCAAAACTACCTTTTAACTTTGAAATAGCATCAATAAAAGCCTTAAAAAAAACCGGTTGTAAAAATTCAGATCTTATTACCATTTCTTTCCTTAAATTACGATTAATTAATTCTTCAATAAGATGAGGAATTATCTCAGTATCAGTATCAGATCTAAAACTGTGTTTATCCAATTCGTTTTTAAGCTCTAAATAGTTTTCTATTATACCATTATGTACAACAACAATTTCTCCATTACAATCAATATGCGGATGAGCATTTTCTTCAGTTGGAATACCATGAGTTGCCCATCTTGTATGCGCAATACCGCAGGAAATATTTTTATAATTTTTTTCTAAAACTTTTTTTGCAAGCAAATCAACTCTTCCTTTAACTCTATCAAGTTCTATCTTACCTTCGTAATCTAAAATAGCAATTCCACAAGAATCATATCCTCTATATTCAAGTCTTTTAAGTCCATTAATTAATACTTTAACAGGGTCTCTTTTTGTTCCAGTATATCCAACTATACCACACATAAATTTAACTTATTAATTCTTTCATTTGAGTAACAGCAGATTTAAGCCCTACAAAAACTGATCTAGCAATTATTGAAAAACCAATATTAAGGCAATCCATACCAGTAATTTTTGCAACAGGTCTCACATTATAATAATCTAAACCATGTCCTGCATGAAGCCCCATCTTTAGTTCTTTTACAAGATATGATGCAAGTTGTAATCTTTCCAGTTCTTTTGCCTGATTTTTCTTTCCCCAACTTTCAGCGTAGGTTTTAGTACACAATTCAACCACATCTGCTCCCATTTTATATGCTGTTCTTATATAGTTTGCTTCGGGATCAAGAAATAAACTTACTTCTACTCCTTTATCAGAAAGGGTTTTAATTATTTTCTCAATTTCTTTAATCTGATTTTTATCAGATAACTTCAAACCACCTTCAGTAGTTACCTCTCCTGGTCTTTCAGGAACTAAACATACTGAATCTGGAAGGTATTTTAAAGCGACAGAAAGCATTTCTTGAGTTGGTGCCATTTCAAGATGAACTAAACACTTAACCTCCTTTCTTATTCTTTCTAAATCATATTCTTGCATATGACGCCTATCACCACGTATATGCATCACAATCATATCAGCTCCACTACTTATTACAACCCTTGCGGCTTCAACTGGATCAGGATTAGTTTCCCTTCTTGCTTGTCTTAGTGTGGCAACATGATCAATATTTACACCTAACTTTGGTGGCATATAACCCCCTCCTTTCTAAACTTTACCTATTTCATCTAAATAAACTTTATAAATCTCATCAATTAATTTATTTAATTTAGATTCCAATACATTTCCTTCTGCCAAAATTCTTAAAACTGGTTCAGTTCCAGAATATCTTATAAATATCCTGCCATTTATTATTTTTTCCTGAGATTTTATATAATTCAAAAAACCATTAATCTTTTTAAAAGGAATTTTTTCGCCTACTTTAAAAGATTTTAACACACTTGGATATCTTTTCCACATTTTTTTAACCTCAGAAACCTTAATCGATATCTCATTACAAATCTTTAAAAATTCAAGTGATGTAACTATTCCATCTCCTGTATTTAAATATCTTGAAAGAATAACATGTCCACTTGTTTCTCCACCAACAACACTATTATATTTCTTCATGGCATCAATAACATTCCTATCTCCAACATCGACAAATATAACCTTTATTCCTTTATTTTCAAGATATTTAACAAGTCCATAATTAGACATTTGAGTAAGCACCACTGTTTTATTTTTCAAAATTCCTTTTTCAAGATAATATGTTGCAAAAAGCATTATCAAATCATCTCCATCAATTATATCACCATTTTCTGAAATAATAATACACCTATCAGCGTCTCCATCATAAGAAATACCACACCAACACTTGTTTTTCAAAACAACCTCTCTAAGCAATTTTGTATCCAAAGAACCACATCCAACATTAATATTAAAACCTGTTGGTTGTGAACCTATAAGCTCATACCTAAATCCCAATTTGCTAAAAACTTCTGGAGCAATAAAAGATGCAGAACCATTAGAACAATCAATTGCCAAATACTTATCATTTCTTAATCCTGAAAAGAGATTTAAAACATAATCTAAATATTCTTTTCTAAAATCAACATTATTTATCTCATATTTAGTATTATTTTTTTTCATATTTATTATATTTGTAAGAGATATAATCTTTTCTATCTCTAATTCTTTTCTTGGTGATATTTTATTACCTTTTGAATCAAAAACCTTTATTCCATTATATTCTGGAGGGTTATGACTAGCAGAAACCATTATACCAAACGATGGTTTTTTTAAAGAAATAATATATGATAAAGCAGGAGTAGTTAAAACTCCAAGATTATATACTTTGATTTTCTTAGTTACTAATTCATTTGCTAAGATTTTTATAATATCTTCTCCACTATCTCTAGTATCCCTTGCTAAAAAAGCAATTCTTTTTGAACTTTTAAACACCTTAGAAACAGCAAAACCTATTTTTTGAATCATCGAACGTGTTAAAGGAAACTTAAAAGGTATCCCTCTTATACCATCAGTTCCGAAATATTTAGACATAATTAAATTATAGCATTTTAAGAAATTTTACTGAGCTAACCTTGATAGGGTAATTCCAACGATATTCTCATCATCTATATATTGCCCGCAAGTCATT
>JANZZP010000034.1 GCA_026419335.1 Elusimicrobiales bacterium
GAATAACCCTCTTTCTTTAAAAGTTCTTTCTTTTTTTTAATACCACCAGCTCCTGAATATCCTCCTATTCTACCATCAGATCTAATTACTCTATGACAAGGTATAATAGGAGCAAATGGATTTTTTTTAAGAGCAAGAGCAACTGCTCTGGCTGCCCTTGGATTACCAAGCTTTTTGGCTATCCATTTATAACTTCTAACCTGACCTTTTGGTATCTTTATACACAATTTCCATACTTTCTGATAAAAAGAAGGATATTTCTTAATTTGTTGAATAATTTTTTTATTAAGTTTCATAAAATAAAATGAGATTCTCTTAATTTTTTATGATAGTTTACTGCAAATCTATGAGTTTCATCACGTATTGAAATTAAAAACAATAGTTCTTTGGAATCTGGTTCTAATAAAATAACTTCCTCTGAGTTTAAAGTGTATATTGATTCATTCCCCTTAGCTATAGAAATAATATCTATATTTTTTAATCCACAATCATATACTGCTTTCCTCGCAACTTCAAGTTGTCCTTTACCTCCGTCTATTATAATCAGATCAGGCAAATCTTTTTCATTAGCAAATCTTCTTTTTACTATTTCATACATTACAGCATAATCATTACCCCCAAATTTATTTGGGATAAATCTAGATTTAAATTTTCTATAATGATAATGATTTTTTACACCATTTATAAAACATACACAAACACCACAGATATATTTATTCATTATATTAGAAACATCAAAAGACTCAATATGATATGGAACTTTTTTTAAATTCAACTTTTCTTTCAAGGTAATAAGAACTGAAGTCAAATTATATTTTTTCTCTATATCTTCTAATTTTGCTTCGTCAACAGTAACTCTTTCATATATATGATTTATAGCATCTATAAAATCTCTATACTCTTTTGCTTTTTCAAACTCAAGATTTTGGGAATATTCTTTCATTCGCTTTTCAAATTCTTTTATTAAAGAAGAATGCTTTAATGAAAAGAACTTTTTAACTCTTGAAACTATTTTGTTATATTCTAATTTACTTATTCTTTTTTCATCACATGGTGCGCAACATTGAAAAGTATGATAATATATACATCTTTCTCTTTTTTTAATATCTAATGGTTTTTTAATTGAAAACTCATAATTACATCTTCTTAAATTTATGAAACCTATATCTCTGAGTTTATATACTATTTTTTTTACTAATTCCAAATATGGATATGGTCCATAGTAATTCCCAGAAATATTTTTCTTTCTAGTAATTATAATCCTTGGAAAAACTTCAGAGGTAATTAAAACATAAGGGTAAGTTTTCGAATCTTTCCACATTGTATTAAATATTGGATTATGAATTGAAATAAGTTTTCTTTCTAAAACTAATGATTCTCTTTCGCTATCACATATAATAAACTCTATTTTAAATGCAAAAAGTTTTATATTTTTTATCTTATACTCATCAGCAGAGTTTTTAGAATAATAACTTCTTACTCTTTTTTTTAAATTTTTTGATTTGCCAACATAAATGATTTTACCAAACTTATCTTTTATAATATAAACACCAGGAAGGGAAGGAATATTTGATAAATTAATCATATTTTATTCAAATCTTCAATAAAAAAATCACTACTTACAACTATGGATGAAAATGGATAAGAATTAATCTCTCCAGATATAATTTTTTTCTTAATTAAACTTTTTTTTTCTCCACTTACTATAAAAATACATCTTTTTGATTTATTGAGAGCTTTAAAGTTAAGCGTTATTCGTTCTCTAATTTTATATTCTAAAGGAGCTCTGGTTTTTATTACGTATGAATCCTCTAAATATTCCTTCTCAAAAAGAGAAGCAAGATGTCCATCATACCCAATACCAAGTATTAAAAGATCAAAAAAATTTTCTGTTAAAAAATATGATATTTTTCCATTATAAATTTTAATAGAATGTTCAGAAAGAGGATTTATATTATAAAAATTGTATTTTTTAACATTTTTAAAAAGAGTGTTTTTTATCATTAAATAATTAAGCTCATCTACATCATTAGTTACCCTTTCATCAGATATAAAAAAAAGTATTTTTGAAAAATCAATTTTGCTTTCATTTATCATTCTATATAATTCTTGAGGACTTTTGCCGCCACATACAACAACTGAAAAAAAATCTTTATCTTTAACATTTTTATAATATTCAAAAAGAAATAATTCCAAACTCTTATAAGATATTTCTTTGTAATTACCTATATATAAACCCATTGCTTACCATCCATTTCAACTACTTTCTTAGAAGTTTTACAAATATTTCCATCAATATAAAAACATAATGGAATTTTCCTATCCTTAACAGCATCATCATATATTTTTATAAAATTCCATATTTTTTTAACCTCATTACTACTAACAAAAAGAGTTTTATCTCCATTAATGCAATCAAGAATTAATCTTTCATAGTCAGAAGGCACTAACATAGACAAATTCTCTGAAATTTTTGAAAAAAGTTTATACTCAGACACACAAAATTTAGGTCCTGGTAACTTACCTAAAAAAGAAAACTCTATTTTTATTTCTGGCTGGATATAAAAAGTCAAAATATTAGAAGAATTTATACTATATTTTTCAGAAAAACCACTTTGAAGTTTTTTATATATCACATCTACTCTAGTAACTCTTTCTTTCATCTTTTTACCTATTTTTACATAAAACGGAACTCCATGCCATCTAACTTCATTAATAAAGAACTTAAAAGCTATGAATGTTTCTGTTTCAGAGTTTGAATTAATACCTAAATGACTCCGATATGAAGAATATTGTCCTCTTATCCAATTATTTTGTATTTCATCTACTTCGGGAACAATTATATTATTCACAAGAGATATTTTTCTTTCTCTGACTAAATCACTTTTTAAATCTGATGGCAAATCCATTGCTATAAATGATACAATCTGAATAACATGAAAGAACATATCTTTAAATATACCCATTGAATTAAAATAATTTACTCTTTCCTCTACACCAATATCTTCATATATAGTTATTTGAATATTATCTATAAAATCAGAATTAAAAGTTTTTTCAAATGCATAATTTAAAAGTCTTGTAAGAAGTATATTTATTATCCCAGTTTTTCCAGTATAATGATCTATTCTATAAACATAATCTTCAAGCTTTTCTTTTTTAAAATATTCAACTAAATAACAAGCATCTTTAAAATCATTACCATATGGCTTTTCGATAACAATTTTAGAATTATTATCTATAATGTTAGTAAGAAAAAGTCTTTTTATAGTGTTTTTAATTTCTAAAGGAATTATAGAAAGATAAAAAATCTTTGAATTTGTTAAATATATCTTACAAAGTTCTTCAAATCTTTTTTTAAGTTCAATATAGGACTTTAAAGAATAATCAATTTTTAAATAATAGTTTCTAGAAACAAAAGATTCATATTCTTTTATACCATTCTCATTTAATATTTCAATTATATATTTTCTAAAACTATCGTCATCATAATCTCTACTACCTATATTAAGTACAAAAAAATTTTCCCTTACATATTCTTTTATAAACATATTACAAAGTGCTGGAATTATTTTTTTCCTAGCGAGATTACCAGTTGCTCCAAATAAACAAAAGCCAGCTCCTGATGAATACAATTCAAAACAAATTCCCTTCATCATTCCCTCAAAATATTATGTCCACCAAATTCTCCTCTTAAAGCAGCAACTAATCTCTCTGAAAATGGATTTTTAATTCTAGATCTAAAACGCCTAAAAAGAGAAAAAGCAATAGCATCTGCAACAATTCCATTCTCAACTGCATACTCAACTGCCCATCTTCCTTCACCTGAATCCTCTACATACCCAACAACATCACTAAGATTATTATCTTTTTCTAAAACTCTAATTATAAGCTCTAATAACCAACTCCTAATCACACTATTTTTATTCCATAATTTCGCTATTTCTCTTTTATTAGTTTTCATTGCTTTAAAATTATCAATCATATCAAAACCTTCAGCATATGCTTCCATAATTACATACTCAACAGCATTATGAACCATTTTAATGAAATGTCCTGCACCACTTTCTCCACAATAGAGATAACTTTTATTTTCTGATAAAACATTTAAATACTCTTCAACCATTTTAAAAGCTTTTTCATTACCACCAATCATCATACAATAACCATTTTTTTCACCCCATATACCACCACTTACCCCTACATCAAGAAAATAAATTCCTTTATCTTCTAAAAACTTACTATTTTTTATTGAATTTTTCCAATTAGAATTAGAGCCATCTATAACAATATCACCCTTAGAGAGAATATCTGAAAATAGTTTAATATACTCATCAGTAATATTTCCAGCAGGAAGCATAAGCCATACTATTTTTAAGTCTGAATCTATTTTTTTAAATTCCAAAATATCTTTAATAGGTTTTGCTCCAAATTTAGAAATTTCTAAGACTTTATTATAATCTCTATTAAAAACATAAGGAATATATCCTCTTGATAATAATCTTTTGGCAATTCCAAAACCCATTTTTCCAAGTCCAACAACAATTATTTCTTTTTTCATAGTTTACCCCTTTTACATAATAAATAATAATACAATATAGCAATTATTGTCTTTGAGTCTTTTATCTTACCAGTTTTAATCATTTTTAAAGCTTCACTATCTTTAATTAAAACAACATCAAGAAATTCATCCTCATCGGGAGATGGCTTTCCTTTTTCAAGTTCCCATGCTATATATATTCGCAATTTTTCATTTGAAAAAGCAGGAGTAGGCCAAAAATCTAAAAGATGTTTGAATTTTTTCGCTTTATATCCAGTTTCTTCTAAAAGTTCAGCTTTTGCTCTTTTTAAAAAATTGTCTTTATTTGAATTAAGTTTTCCAGCAGGTATTTCAAAAGTTATTTCTCCTACTGGATAGCGATATTGTTTAACAAAAACTAATTTTCTACTTTTTTCAACAGCAATTACAGCAACAGCTCCTGGATGATTCATATATTCTCTTGTAACGGATTTATTGTTAGGGAGCTTAACTTTATCGACACAAAAAGAAACTGCTTTCCCTTTATAAATCGTTCTTTTAAAAACTTTTTCTTCAAACAACATTTTAAACTCCTTTCATTAGTATCTTAAAGTTAAATTTTATAAAATTATTCATATCTTATATAATTTATATATAATAAAAATATGACACAAAAATTTGTACATCTTCATAATCATTCAGAATATTCCCTATTAGATGGAATGTTAAGGATAACTGATATCAATGGTAAACCATCAAAGTTTTTTGAAAGAATAATAAAAGAAAACGGAAATGGTTCCAGTATTGCTATCACAGATCATGGAAATATGTATGGTGCTGTATCATTTTATACAAATGCTATAAAAGTTGGGCTTAAACCAATAATTGGAGTCGAATTATATATTGCAGAATTCAATAGAAAAGATAAAAATAAAGAATCAAATCAATTAGTAGGACATTTAACTGCATTAGTTTCTAATGAAGAAGGATATTATAATTTGGTTGAAATGCTATCGAAAGCTTATTTAGAAGGATTTTATTATTATCCTAGAATAGATTTTGAACTTTTAGAAAAATATCATAAAGGAATAATATTCTTATCAGGATGCCTTCAATCATTAATAAACCAATACATTCTTAAAGATAATCTTAAAAAAGCTATAGAAATAGCAGATAAATTTAAAAATATTTGTGGAAAAGATAACTTTTATATCGAATTAATGAATCATGATATAGAAGATGAAAAAAAAGTAATTAAACCATTAATTGAAATTGCAAATAAACTTTCCTTAGAAGTTGTAGCAACAAATGACTGTCACTATGAATTTAAAGAAGACGCTTTCGCTCATGACATACATTTATGCATTTCAACTAACTCAAAACTTGAAGATAAAGATAGAATGAGAATGGAAACAAATGAATTTTATTTTAAATCTTCTGATGAAATGATCAACTTATTCAATGAGTTACCACAAGCAATAAAAAATACTCTTGAAATAGCATCAAAATGTAATTTTAAATTTGAAAAAGGAAAAATATATCTGCCAAACTATGAAGTTCCAAAAGAATATATGGAAAAAGTAGGAGGAAAAAAAGAAGAAGCTCAGTTCTTATATCTTAAAGAACTATGCGAAAAAGGATTAGAAAAAAAACTTGGGAACATTCCGCAAGAATATAAGAAAAGGCTTGACGATGAACTTGAAACAATTAAAAACATGGGGTTTTCAAGTTATTTCTTAATAGTTAGAGATTTCATCTATTATGCCCATCAAAATTCAATACCTGTAGGACCAGGTAGAGGGTCTGGTGCTGGATGTATAGTTTCATATGCATTAGATATAACAAAGATAGATCCAATAAAACACAATCTTCTCTTTGAAAGATTTCTAAATCCAGGCAGAAAATCAATGCCAGATCTAGATATAGATTTCTCAGATTCTGGTAGAGAAGAAGTAATAAACTATGTTAGAGAAAAATATGGTAAAGAAAATGTAGCTGATATAGTAACATATGGAACTATAATGGCGAAAACTGCTTTGAAAGATGTGGGAAGAGTCCTTGGTTTTAGTGCATCTGAAATGAATAAAATAACAAAAATGATAGATAACAATATGACTCTAGATGAAGCATTATCAAATATACCAGAAATAAAAAAAATATATAACTATTCAAAAGAATACAAACAACTTTTTGATATAGCTAAAAAGATAGAAGGTCTCAAAAGACACACAGGAGTACATGCTGCTGGAAAAGTAATCACAGAAAAACCAGTATATAAATACGTACCTCTTGCTCAAAGAGAAGGAGTAATAACTACACAATATGATGGAGAAACACTTACAGAATTAGGATTACTAAAAATAGATTTTTTAGGATTAAGAACACTTAGTGTTATCCAAAATACTGTAAAATTAATTAAAAATAAAGAATTTGATATAAATAAAATACCATTTGATGATACCAAAACCTATGAACTTTTATCAGAAGGAAAAACGACAGGAGTATTTCAACTTGAAAGTGAAGGAATGAAAAAGCTTGTTAAAAATTTAAAACCAAATGTATTTTCTGATCTTTCAGCACTTGTAGCATTATACAGACCAGGACCTATAGAAGCTGGAATGATTGATTCTTATGTAAATAGAAAACATGGAAAAGAAAAAATAACATATGAACATCCAATACTGGAAGATGTCCTTAAAGATACATACGGTACTATTATATATCAAGAACAAGTAATGGAAATAGCAAAAAGAATGGCAGGATTTAGTCCATCAGAAGCTGATGATTTAAGAAAAGCAATGGGTAAAAAAATACCAGAAGAAATGGAGAAATTAAGAGATAAGTTTATCAAAGGAGCACACGAAAAAGGAGTAAATCAAAAATTAGCAGCCAAAATATTTGATCAAATGTATAAATTTGCTGGATATGGTTTCAATAAATCACATTCAGTTGCATATGCTACATTAGCTTATCAAACAGCTTATCTCAAAGCAAATTATCCACTTGAATTTATGATATCTTTACTTACAAGCGAAATAGGACATAATGCAATAGGTTCTGAACAAAAAGAAAACAAAATGATAACTTATATTGAGGAAGCAAGAAATATGGGTTTTGAGGTTCTTCCACCAGATGTAAACAAATCATTTATTGAGTTTAGTGTTGAATATTTAAATTCAAAACCAGCAATAAGATATGCCTTAACTGCTATTAAAAATATAGGAATAGGAGTAGCAGAAGAAATTGTCAAAGAAAGAGAAAAAAATGGATTATATAAATCGATAAATGATTTCATAGCGAGAAACTCATCTAGACAAATAAACAAAAGAGTTTTAGAAGCACTAGCAAAAGCTGGTGCTTTTGATTCAATAATTGAAGGAGATAGACTAACAAAAAGAACAAAGGCATTAAATACTACATCTCATGAAAATATATCAATATCATCCATGAATGCTCAATCTTTATTTGAAATATCAGATGAAAAAAAATTAACAGAACATGAGATATTAAATAATGAAAAAGAGGTTTTAGGATTATACATATCTGGGAATCCTCTTATAAATGTTAGAAGAATCATTAAAATGATACCGTTAACTGATATAAAAAATATTATAGAAGGAACTATCAATTTAAATACTGAAATAAAAATATCTGGGATTATAACTGGACCTATTAAGACAACTACTACAAAAAATAAAGAAACTATGTGTAAATTCACTCTTGAAGATCTTACAGAATCAATAGACATCACGGTTTTTCCAAAAACTTATGATATATGTAAAAGTTATATTCAATCTGATAAAATACTTATAGTAAAAGGAAAAATTAAAGAATCTCAATTTTCAAGTAAAAAATACGAAGTAGTTGCCGATGAAATTTTTGAAATATATGATTATATCAAAAGATATTCTAAAAACTTTATAATATATTTTGAAGGTAAAATGTTAATGGCAGAAGAAATGAATGAACTAAAAGAAATTAAAAAAATATTAGAACACTACTCCAATAATTCTCAAACAAAAGTATACTTTGTAATAAAGTCTATAAACAAACATACATATACATTAGAAACATCTTTTAACATAACCATAACACCTCAATTTATAAAGAAAATTGAAGAAGTTATAGGGGGAAATTCATGGAAGATAATATAAAGGTACTTATTGCAGATGATGAACCTGACATAACAGAACTCGTGAAAGCGTTTTTATCAGCTAATAATTTTGAATGTGATACGGTAACAAATGGAAGAGATGCTTTATCAAAAATAAGAGAAAAAAAATATGATGTTGTTATATTAGATGTGATGATGCCATATATAGATGGATACCATGTAGCATATGAAATATCAAATCAAAATAATCAGCTAAATTGTCCTGTTATAATTATTCTCACTTCTAGAGATGTACAATTAGAAAGGCCAATAGCAAAAATGAGTGGAGCTTTTGAAATAATTCAAAAACCTTTTAAACTTGATGTTTTATTAGAAACAATAATGAAAGGTATAAAAGATAAAAAGGAGGTATCAAATGAATAAATTAAAAGATAAACTTTCTTTTATCGATGAGGAAATAAATACTTTAAAAAAAGAAAATAGATTTTTAATACCTAGAGTTTTAAACTCTGCGCAAGAACCTATCGCAATAATAGATGGTAATAAAGTAGTTAACTTAACATCAAATAACTATTTAGCTATGACTAATCATCCAAAAGTAAAAAAAGCCGCAATAGAAGCAATTAAAAAATATGGAGTTGGTACGGCTGCTGTAAGAACTATTATTGGAACAATGGATATCCATCTTGAACTTGAGAAAAAATTTGCAAAATTTAAAAATACTGAAGCATCAATATTGTTTCAATCCGGTTTTACTACAAATGTTGCAGTATGCCAAACTCTTATGTCGAGTGAACAAGATCTTTTAATATCAGATGAATTAAATCATGCATCAATAATAGATGGAGCAAGATTAGCAAAATCACCAAGAATGATATATAAACACAAAGATATGAAACACCTAAAAGAAATATTAGAATCACCTCAAGCAAGAAAAGCAAGAAGAAAACTAATCGTTACAGATGGCGTATTTTCAATGGATGGAGATATAGCTCCTTTGCCAGAAATAGTAGAACTTGCTAACAAATACGATGCAATAGTTATGGTAGATGATGCTCATGCTAGTGGTGTAATAGGAAAACAAGGACGAGGTACTGTAAATCATTTTGGTTTAGATGGTAAAGTTGAAATACAAATAGGAACTCTTTCAAAAGCATTTGCAGCTGTTGGTGGATATGCTGCTACTACGAAAAAACTCAGAGATTATCTTGGCTCTGTTGCAAGACCATTTTTATTTTCAAGTTCACAGCCTCCATCAGTAGCCGCAACATGTATTAAAATACTCGATATCCTTTTAAAAGAACCTAAGCATATTGAAAAACTCTGGGAAAATACTAAATTTTTTAAAGAAGAATTAAAAAAGGCTGGATTTGATACGGGTGAAAGCGTAACCCCTATAACTCCAATTATGGTTTATGATAGTAAAAAAGCAATAGAATTTTCAAAAATGCTATTTGAAGAAGGAGTATTTGCTCTTTCAATAGTATACCCAACCGTTCCTAAAGGAAAAGAAAGAATTAGGACAATAATAACAGCAGGACATACTATAAAGGATCTTGAATTTGCTATTTCAAAATTTAAAAAATTAGGAAAGAAATTAGGAATTATCAATTGATTATTTGATGAGAATAATTATAGCTCAAAATGCTGGTTTTTGTCCAGGAGTTAATCTTGCACTTGAAAAAGTAATAGAGCTTGCATCCAAAAAGAAGAAAAAAATATATACATTAGGTCAACTAATTCATAATAATGATGTAATAAAAGAACTTGAAAAAAGACAAATAAAAGCAATAGATAAAATAGATGAAATTGAAGACATAAGAAACTCAATATTAGTTATACGTGCGCATGGAATTCCTCCAGAACTAGAAAACGAGATAAAAGATAAAAAAATTGATTTTGTAGATGCAACCTGTCCATTAGTCAAAAGAGTTCACAAAATTATTACATATTATAAAGAAAAAGGATATAAAACTATAATTTTAGGCGATCCAAATCATGCTGAAGTTATTGGATTAATTGGATACGCCAAACCAAATTTTGTAGTTATATCTTCTGAAAAAGAAGCAGAAGAATTAAAAAATCTTGACAAAGTGAACTTAGTTTCACAAACAACACAAGAAGAAGAATTATTCATTAAAGTTGCGAATATACTTAGTAAAAAATCTAATGAATTAATTATATCAAATACAATATGTGAACCAACAAAGAACCGTCAAAAAGAAACAAAGTATTTTGCATCACATTCAGATTTAGTAGTTGTAGTTGGTGGTAAACATTCAGCAAACACAAAAAGATTATACGAAATGTGTAAAAATTTAAGTAAAAAAGTAATACTTGTCGAAAATGAATCAGAAATATCGACTGACATGTTTAATAAAATAGAAACTGTATTTATAACAGCAGGTGCTTCTACACCTAAATGGTTAGTAGAAAGAGTTGCAAGGAAAATAAAAAGATTAACTGTGTATAAAAATAAAGTATATCAATTAATAGAACTTATGATATCAATTGGAATTGGTAGTTTGTTTTCGTTTATAACAATAATTATATTATCATCAAAATTTATAGGAATAAAATTAAATATTTTAGAAATTCTATCAATAATTACAACACTAACATTCGCACATTTAATAAACAGATTTTCTAATACAAAAGAAGAAGCTATAAGAAAATTTTTAATACTCGAATACTCAAAAACGACTAAATTTTTTATATTATTACTTCCATTCGTTTCTATATTATCTTCTTTGGTAAACAAAAAACTTACTTATTTATTAATACCATTTATAATTCTATCAATGGCATATAGAAAATTTGAAAACACAAATATATTTAGAATTACAAAAAAAACAATAATATCACTTGGATGGATATATATATTTGTGGTGATCCCTTACTTAATATCCAACAAAAATGAACAATTACTAAACATAATCGCATCTTCTTTTTTTATTTTAACACTATCACTTATTAGAAACACTATTTTTGAATCTTTATATATTCATAGTGATATGATATCAGATAAAATAGAAAGCAAAACAGGGAAAAAAGCTTTTTATACTATTATAATAATGTCAATAATATCACTGTTTCTTTCAGCATATTTCTTACCCCCTATATTATTATTTTATTTGGTAATTATGTTTATATACTATTTGTTTCTTTATCATAAAATATACACTAAAAAAATATCACATAATATAATAAATGAACTCTTTGTAGAACTTCCATTTATAGTTTTATTAGTATATTTTATAACTTTTGATTTATTATAACTTTCAATTTTAAACAAACTTTTATAAAATATCTTTGTTATCATTTTGGTCTCTTGTGAATAACAATAAAGTACAGAGGTGTGTATATGGAAAAAGTATTAATATCAACAATTGGAATTGGGATAATAGGTCCTTTTATTATACCATTTGCTAATAAAATATCAGAGAATATAAGAAACTTATCTGCAGTAATTCTGGCAGGACTACTTTTTATATTTAACTGTATACTCATGCAAAACAGTTTTGTATCTAATATTAGCTATAGTATAAATTTTATACCTCTTATGGATTTAGTATTAAGATTAGATCCATTATCAGCATTCATGGCAACTATATCTTCTCTAACCAGTTTAGTAATAGTGATATATTCTATAGATTATATATCACACTATGAAAACAGAACAGAATATTACACTATGGTTATACTTTTTGTCGGAGCTATGATGGGACTTGTTTATTCTACAAATTTAATATGGATGTATATATTTTGGGAAATCACTGGTTTTACCTCTTGGAGACTTGTTGGTTTTTTTAGAACTGATAAAGATACTTTAAAAGCAAATAAGACAATTCTCGTTACTGTTTTTGGTGCAATAATAATGTTAATAGGAATAATATCCATTGGACTTGAATATGATACATTTGATATGAAAAATCTTATTGGTAAAGAAATTGGAATGATCCCTGCCATATTAATTCTTATTGGAATTCTTTCCAAATCTGCAATCCTCCCATTCTCAACCTGGTTACCAGATGCAGGTGTTGCTCCTTCTACTGTCACTTCGCTCCTACATGCAGCCGTTTTGGTAAAAATAGGAACTTTTGCTTATGCAAAATTGTTTGGAACTGTTTTTAATATGCC
>JANZZP010000040.1 GCA_026419335.1 Elusimicrobiales bacterium
ATTTACTGCAGTTAAATATAAACCTTCAAGCTTATTACATACATACGAAATTAAAAAACCTCTTTTTCTTTCCTTTAAATCAAAAAAATTCTGATTAAAATTTTTATAATCTTTAAAATTATTCTTCAAATTAAAGATAAAATATATCTGCGAATAAAGATCTAAAGGATAAATTAGACCTAAATCTGAATCAAAAACATTTCTCTTGTGCTTTAAATTAGAATAGTTATCAGTATAATTTAAAATATCTCCTGAAAATATGAACTTAGTACGATATCGATTGTAAAGATAGGAAACCCTTAAATCGAGATAAGAATAAAAAGCATTATAATTTGTGAAAACAGAAACAGAATGCCTCGATGTATAATCACTTAACTGAAGATAATTAAATATGTACATTCCGCCTGAAGAAGAATACAAAAATGCTGGAAAAAAGAGATCTGTTGAAAATTTTAGTTTATAATCATACACTTTAAAACTATCAACTTTAAATTCTGATTGTTCAAATTCTTTTAAATTTAAAGTATTTTCCCCCTCTATCTTTTTATAATTTAGCAAAATAGGTTTTGACTCATAAACATGAATAGAACCATGCCTAAAATAAGAAAAATAAATTTTTTCACCATTTACATAAGGGGTAAAAACTCCACCAATAACAGAAGTGTTTTTAAAAAATTTTCCATCAGTATAATAAGAATAAAGATCATATGCACCACCTGATGATGATACTATATAAAAGATAAAATTTTTCTTATCATAATAAAAGTCAGCTACATCAATTAAATCAAAAATCTTATACTTTTTACCATTTTTAACACTACATATTGAATTTTTAATAATATCATCTTTTTCTTCTTCACATATAAATACAACTTCATCATTTGTAATATATTGAGGTATGGAATCATAATCATCATCATTTGTAAGTTGTTTTGCAGAATTAATATTAAATTCATTTGAATTTAAAACTAAATCAAATTCAGTTTCATATATATCATAAACTGAGTTTTTCATTGCTGAAAAAACTATTTTTTTTAAATCAGTCGAAACATTAATCTGACCAATTTCATCCACTCCATTTACAGGTACTTTTCTAAACTTTCCAGTTCCAATCTCATAAATACATATAAAATCTTTATGATTTTTCCTTCCTGTAAAAAAAAGATAATTTCCATCTTCAGATATTGAAAGATACCTCACTGGTAAAACAAATTTAGAATAAGGTATATAATCAAGACCTGTCTTGTTTTTATCTAAAATAATTCTTTTCTTTGTATTCATCTCTTCAATAACTACTGAGGGATATCCTGTTATAGTAGAAATATAAGCTATAGTAGAGCCAAAAGCAACTGGAGAGACATTAAAAACAGGTATATCATCTACATTTGAAGTAACTAAATTTCCGTAAATTGATATTTCATTTAAATTTAATTCTTCTATCTGTTTTAAATATCTTATAGAAAGATATTCTTTAAACTTAGAATCAAATTTGTATATATCTATTCCTATTAATTTCTGTAAGACAGTATTTATATCATATGAATCACGCCAGAGATATAGCATAAGCCCAGGTTTATCATAACCATATTCTTCTTTCAAAAATCTAATTGCTTTAGCTCCTGTTTTATAACCAAGGGTTACTTGATGAGGTTTAAGATGTCCAAAACCAAAAAGTTTATCAAGTGACGGAAGTTTCCCATCTAAGAAATAATCTCTAACATACATATCTTCTAATGCTATATCCCAATCATCTGTCATATTTTCACTAAGCCCTTCCATCATCCACATGGGATAAAAAATAGTTTTCAAAATTTTAGGAGACTCCCACCAACCATCGACAAGAATTGAAAACTGTATTTCATGTCCAAATTCATGATATATAACATACTTTAACCACCTTTTTGAACCATCAGAATAAACTACAAATCTATCTTTATATGGCTCTGTAAAACCACCAGTACCCTCTCCAACTTCTATAATAGTATTTTGTTGAAAATATTTTGATGCTGAATAGAAGAAGAATGGAATCCTTTTACTTAGATTTGGATTATACTCTCTTTTACCTTTTTCATATGCATTTTCTAAATATTTCTCAAGATAACCAAGCCATCTCGTAGATTCAGTTGTATGATATATATCAAAATGTCTAGTAGAATATATTTTCCAATTATAATCTCTTGTTATAAGCTGAGTTTGAGAAAATAATCTTTCAAAATTCAAAAAAATTAATATTTTAAAAAATAAAAAAATCATTACAAAAAAATTAATAAAATACTAAAATGATATCATTTAGTAGTATACTCTTCAAGTATATTAAATGAATCATCAGTTACAATAACTTTTTTTAAAGGATCTTGAAAATAAATTTTTAATAATTTATTCTTAACAGTAGGATACTTAGAACAATCTATAATTTTACAAGAGAACTCAACACAACTAAAAGAATGTTTTGATTCCTCTCTTTCTGAAGCTATCTTTACAAGCTCTGGATATTTACATTTTTCCGTAGGCTTATAATTAGAAATATCAGAATAATCAAATTTCTTTAATGGATACGACTTTTTATTACCATCCCAAACAGGGACAGTTTCATGAGTTAAAATAGCTAGAATTTCAAAATTAGGAGCCCTTATTACTCTTGCCCTAACTTCAATAAAATAGTCAATTCTTGAAACACTACCTATTACAAAAACATCTGTACCAAGCTCTTTTGTAATTTTATAATAATTGTCTTGAGTAATATCTCCCAAATTCTTAACACCAAAATTTTTAAATTTAAATCCTGCTATCATAGGATCAATAATTTTAAGGCTACTGTTTTTTGCCAATGTTTCAACTAATTTCTCAGTAAATATTATTCCATCACGAGGTATTCCATCTGTACTTTCAAAATACATAATTGCAACCTTGTTTGAAAAAGAACTAATCACATTTTCATAATCTTTAGCAATTGTTTTAATATCCTGCTGACAAAATAAAACTGATGAAAAAACAAAAAAAATACTTTGAATCATTACTTACCTCCCAAAAATATGTTTAAAAATTATCTTTTGATCATCTCTTTTATCTCCACACAAAGCTTTTCTAAATCAACAGGTTTTGTAAAATATGATGATGCTCCCATATTTATAGCTTTAATTCTATCAAGCGGTTCAATATACTTTGCAGACATCATAATAACTGGAATTGATGAAAATCTTGGGTTTTTTTTAATAATATCTAAAAATTCAAAACCATGCATACCCTCTAAATGTATATCAAGAATTATTAAATCTACAGTATTTGAAGATATAAAAATAAAAGCATCCTTAACATTATTAAAAGTATATATTTCAAATGCATCTAATATCTTTTCTTTTAAACTATCTTTTAATGTATCAATAAAATTTTTATCATCATCAATTATAAGAATTTTTTTCATTAATATCCTACCTCAAGTCTATCAATTAATAGTTGGTGCATACCTTGTTTTTTCATTATTTCCTGTACTTTCTTTATATCATAATTTACCCTTATCAGCTCAAACATCATATTTTCTTCATCAAATATACCAAAACTTGCCATAGCATTACCATCCCGAGGTTGTCCTACAGAACCAGGATTAATGAAAATTTTATGACATTCCTTAATTTTTATTTTAGCAAATGGCTTTATAAAGTCTCCTTCTATTTTACCTTCGGGGCTAATACAAAAATACATTGGTATATGTGTATGTCCATAAAATAATATGTCAGTATTTAAAAACTTCAAACTTTCATTACATTGCATCTCACTTAATAAATACTCTTTAAGAGGATTTTTAGGTGAACCATGTACAGTAGTGTATTTTTTTGTTTCAATTTTTAGTGGAAGTGACTTGAACCATTCTTTTATCTCATCTGTCAACATCTGGTTTGTTATTTCAATACTTTTTTTAGCATATTCATTAAACCATCTTACATCAATTCTTTCAGCTATAACTGCATCATGATTGCCCATAACAATTTGAATGTTTTTTAAATTTCTTATTTCATTTATACACTCAATTGGTTGAGGTCCATAGCCTATTATATCACCACATATTATATAATTATTAATACCTTTAGAGTTAATATAAAAAAGAACTGCTTTTAATGCTTCATAATTACCATGTAAATCAGACATAATAGCATATCTCATATCTTATCTCCAACATTTTCTATCATGTTAATAGCTTTTTTCAAATCTACTGAAATTATTTTAGATACCCCCATCTCTTCCATTGTTACCCCATAAATTCTATCAGCTACTTCCATAGTTCTTTTATTATGAGTTATAACTACAAATTGTGTAGTTGGAGAAAACTCTTTTAGAAGATTGACAAATCTCTCAACATTTGATTCATCAAGCGCAGCATCAACTTCATCCATAACACAAAAAGGAGATGGATTAACACAAAAGAAACTAAAAAGTAAAGCAATAGCAGTAAGAGATTTTTCTCCTCCTGAAAGTTGAGATATATTTACTAATTTTTTTCCAGGAGGACAAGCCATAATTTCTATACCACTTTCAAGAATATTATCTGGATCAGTAAAAACAAGATTTGAAGTGCCTCCGTTGAAAAGTGTTGAATAAATTTTCTTAAAATGCTCATTAACTTTATCAAATGTAGATTTTAAACTTTCTTTAGTTGTTTGATTAATTTTTGAAATTGCCTCTTTCAAATCTTCTCTTGCTTGTTTTAAATCATTTATCTGTTTCATTTTATCTTCATAGTCTTTCATTAACTCTTCATATTCCATCTGGGCTGCCATGTTAACAGGGCCAATGCTTTCAATTTTCTTCTTAAGATATTCAACTCTTTTTGGGTCAACCTCATAATCTTTATAGTTATCTTTAACTACATCATAAAATATTCCATATTCCATTTCAAGTTTATTTTTAAGATCTTCAATTCTTGTTTTGTATGTGTTTACTCTAAGGTCTATCTCATTTTTCTTTTCCATCTTCTCTCTTAAAATCTCATTATTTTCTTTTATAGTTGTAGACAAATGAGCAAGATAATTCCTTATATTATTAAGTTCAGTTTCAACCTTTGATCTTTCTATCTCAAATTCTCTCATATCATTAAGTAATTCTTCCCTTTTAATTTTAAGATTATATATATCTTCATCCAATACTTTAACTCTAAATTCCATATCAGATTTTGAGTTAATATACTCAGTTTCTTGTGAAATAATATCAGACAACTGTTTCTCAAGAGATTTTAGATTTTCTTCATATGAAATTATTCTTTTATATATAGAATCTTTTTGGTGTTTATTTAGTGTAACTAATTCTTTTTTATCAATCAAAAGTTTTTCTAATTCTAACCTCTCCTTTTTTAAACCTTCACTAGTATTACGATAATCAGATAAATTATATCTTAACTTTTCCAGCCCATTTTTTAGTTCAATTATTTTATTCTCAATTCCAACTTTTTTAGATTCAGATATTTTTATTTCATTATCTATAAAACTGATATTTTCTTGAATATTTTTTCTTTTTTCATCAATATTATTAATGTTATTTTTAACCACAGCTATTTTTCTATCACAATCATTTATTTGATTTTCTATACTGGAAATATTCGATAAAATAGTAGAAATTTCTGACTCAAGTTGATAAAGTTTTTGAATATTAGAATTTTTAGTGGCCTTCCTTGTCTCTATTTGACTTTTTATTTCATCTAATTCAGCCCAATATGGTTCATTGGAACTCGCTATATCAGTACCTCCACATACCCAAATATCTGACACCACAGTTGTACCATTAATTGTAAAATCTTTTATCAAATAATGTAGTAAATTCTTAATATTATCTGGAACTTCAAAAAGATCATCTAAAGCAGAATTTAAAGGTGGGAATTGTGGTACATTTGACAAAGACAAAAATCTTGCCCTTCCTTTTGAATTTTGCTTAAGATATTCTATACATTTGAAAGCCGTATCTCTATCTTTTACAATAACAGAATCTAAAGATTCTCCAAAAATATCTTCAAGAACAATCTTTTCTCCCTTAAACTTAATCATATTTCTAAGCACCCCAATAATTCCATCAATTCCACTTTCAATAATAGCTTGGGTACCTGTCCAATAGCTATCTTTTTGAGCATCTTTAATTAAAGTATTTAATCTACTTTCCAATGATACAATATCCAAAGAAAGCCTTTCATTTTCAGACTCAAGATTTTTAAATTCATCTTCAAGATGTTGTTTTCTAACTAAAATTTCAGATAATTCTTTTTGAGCTTGTTCTTTTAATTCATTTAATTTAAACAACTCATTTTCAAATTCTCTTATTTCATTTAATGTATTTTCTAAATTTTTATATATCTTTTCTCTGTCTTTCGATGCAGATAATATATCTTCGTCAATATGGCTCATCTCAGATTCTAATCTGGCAAGATTATTTGATATATATATTTCATTTTGATAATATTCAAGAATTTGTTTTTCAATATTAACTATTTTTTCATCGAGCTCTCTTATTTTCATTTCAAGCTCATTATATTCACTAATTACAGATGAGCTTTTATTTTCAATATTTTGTTGTTCAATATAAAGAGATTCTAATTCGTTTTTTATTTCGTTAATTTTTGGTTGAATTGAATTTTTAATTTCAGAGTTTTTAGCATGTCTTTCAGTAAGATAATCAAGTCTTGATTTTATCTCTTTTATTAATTCTTCATCGCTAATAATTTTCCCTTCTATCTGAGATATATTTATTTTTGTCGAAACTATTTTATCAGATATTTCATTATTGATATCAGACTTTTCTAATAATTCCAAATCCTTCTTTGATTTTTCTGATTCTAATTGAGATATTTCTAAATTCACATCAGATATTTCTTTAATTATAGGTTCAAGGTTATGATTTTCTTCATCTATTTTAGCATATAACTCTGTTATAGATTTAATCGTATATGCTATTTCTATCTCTCTCAACTCCTGCTGACATTTCTGTTGAAGATTAGCTTTTTTAGCATCTTGCTCTAATTTTTTTATTTGTTGTTCTATTAAAGCAACAGAATTTTCAACTATAGAAAGATCAACAGATACCTTGTCTAATTTAGATAAAGTTTCCTCTCTTTTTGCTTTATATCTTGATATCCCAGCTACCTCTTCAAACACCTCTCTTCTTTCAATTGCATCAGCCAAAAGTATTTCCTCAATCTCTCCTTGGTCAATAATAGCATAACCATTAGAACCTATCCCCGTATCTAAAAACATTTCTCTTATATCCTTTAATCTACATGATGTCCTGTTTATAAAATATTCAGATTCTTCATTTCTATAAATTTTCCTTGTAATCGCAACCTCATCAAAAGCAATAGGTAATTTCCTCTCAACATTATCAAATATAAGCGTAACTTCAGCCAAATTCATCTGCTGCCTTTTAGAAGTTCCAGCAAAAATAACATCAGTCATAGAAGGCATTCTTAAAGCTTTTCTTGACATCTCTCCTATCGACCATTTTATAGCATCAACTATATTTGATTTTCCACAACCATTTGGACCAACTATTATATTTATACCAGGATAAAGTTCTATTTTTGTTCTATTGGCAAAAGATTTAAAACCGTAAAGCTCTATATATTTAAGATACATTTATAAACTCCTGAACATAACATATATTCTATATATTTCTATACTATAAAATTATATAAAATTATAAATTACATAAGTTAAAAAATATTTTTCCAGTTTTATTACTTTTTTGAAAGGATAGTTAAAATCAAAGTCAATACAAGACTTATTACAAGTGATGTTGTAAGTGGCATGTAAAATGTAAAATTTCCTTTCTTAATATGTATATCACCAGGTAGTTTACCTAAATATGGTATATTTGGAGTAAAAAGTACAAAAATGCCCAACAATATTAAAACTATACCTGCTAAAATTAAAAATTTACCAAACCCAGAAAAAATATAATTCATCTATATTATTTTATAAAATTTAAAATATGAATAATCAAATAAGAACTGAAAAAAATAAACACAAAAAGCTGATATATATTTTAATCATTTTTATAGTATCATTAGTATTTTTATATATATCATTTCTAAAAATTTTTAAGAATATAGCTAACAAAACACAAGACAAAATAATCAACATATTAGTCACTAAAACTAAAAGAAATATTGAAATAGGAAATTTAAACTATTCTTTTAATTCCATGAATATTAAAGATATAAAGATAACTGAACCTTTTACACCAAATAAAGTTTTCTTACAAACTAAAAATATTAACTTAGAATTTGACCCGTATATTATAATATCAGCAAAAAAATTAATAATAAATAAAGTAGAAATTGATTCAATGAGTTTATACTTAACCAAAAACAAGACGTGGAATTTTAAAGATATTACACAATTAATAGCTACTGACACTACACCTATATTTAATCAATATCCTATAAAAGATATGAAAATAAATAATTCTGATGTGTTTATAAAACTTCACAATATTGAATTATTTTTAAACAAAATAAATACTAGATTAACACATATAATTAATACTGCAATATTCACTTTAACTACTAATTTTGAACTAATATCTTCTATAAACAAAACACCATTTACAGCTATATTCAAAGCTAATGTTAAAGCCATATTAACAGAAAAAACAAATGAATTTAAAGGAGATATATCAATAGACAATCTAATCTACGACAAACTATTTATTTCCAAGTTTGTAACTTTATTAAATTATAAAAAAAATAGTGAACTAAAAATTAATGTTGACATCAACGAAGTTAATGGATTTCCATCATATAATAAATATAAGGAACTTAATGAAATGTATACTAAAATATTTAATAAAAATATTCCCTCATCTCTTAATAATATTAAATTTAAACTCTCAATCTCAAAAGCAAATTTTAATCTAATTATACGTAATGATATTTTTGATTTACTAAGTCAAATAGACTTTGTTAAACAAACTCATTTTTTTTCTTTTTCTTTTTTAGAAATAAAAGCAACTTCAAATTCTATACTTTTTAAACCCAAACTGTCTTCTAACTCATCAGAAACAATAAATGAATTCATAAAAAAGTACTTACGAGAATTAGAAAATATATCCTTTTTATTAAAGGAGGTAATATGAAAGTTATAGTAATAGGTTCAGGACCTGCAGGATATCCAGCAGCATTAAAACTAAAAAGTCTAGGAGCAGATGTAACTATTATAGAAAATAGGGATTTTGGTGGAACGTGTCTTAATAGAGGGTGTATACCTTCT
>JANZZP010000032.1 GCA_026419335.1 Elusimicrobiales bacterium
GATTTTTAAAACTAATTACATTGTCAAAATTTTTAATTATATTATTTATTTTATTTATTTCATTTTCAGAAGCAGCAGTATCTATTAAATCATAAACAGATTCTTTTGTTAGTTTCCAACCTGCTTTAATAATCATTATTGATACTATTATTGCAAAGGCAGGATCGATCCAATAAAAATTATAAAAAGGAAATAATTTTTTTCCAAGCCATATAAACACAAGTCCAGTCATAACAGCAAAGGAAGTATATACATCTGACATAAGATGTATAGCATCTGCTTTTAAAGCTACAGATAATGTTTCTGCAGATACTTTAAATAATATTTTTGAAATATATATATTTAAAATTGATGAGAATAACATTATTACAATACCAATCCCAATCATTTCAAGTGGTGTTGGATAAATTATTTTTTTAATTGCTTCAAGTATTATCCATATTGCAGCTATAAATATTAAAATAGCTTCTGTAAATCCTGATATATTTTCAATTTTTTGATGTCCATATTGATGATTTATATCAGGTGGTGTTGATGATTTCTTTACTGCGAAATAAGCTATAATTGAAGCACATAAATCTATTGATGAATGAATTGCCTCTGAAATAATACTTATTGCTCCTGTATAAATCCCAACTATGATTTTTAGCAATATTAACAGAGAATTTGAAACTATAGAAATTAAAGCTGCATTTATTTTTTTATTCATAAATAAAAAGCGAGATGTAACTCATCTCGCTTTTTATATCTAATTTTACTTTAATTCTTATTATTCACATTTTATTGCTTGGACTGGACAATTTTGAGAAGCAACTTTACAAGAATCCTCTGCAGATTTAGGTACCGGATTTACTTTTACTACCGCTTTATCTCCCTGCATTTCGAACACGTCAGGGCAGTCATTTACACACAGTCCGCATCCTATACATAATCCTGCATCAACTGCTGCTTTCATTTTACCTCCTAAAATTATGTTTTTATATATATTTTTTATTATATAAAATTAATTTTCAATTTAATCTTTTTTCAGTTTGCAAATCAAAAAAATGAAGATTTGGATAATTAACTGAAAAAGACATTTTAATGCCTGGTGATGTTGAATATGGTTTTGAAGTAGCGCAAAGTATTGTGTCTTTTGCTACTTTTATATAAATATTTTCTCTATGTCCCAATAATTCAACAACATCTACTATTCCTTCTATCAAATTTGTTTTATCAATTTTTGATTCATCAAGTATTACATCCTCTGGCCTTATACCTAATATAATTTCTTTATTTACATAGTTAACAATATCAGGAAAAGCGAAAACTGGTATATAAAAATTAAATTCATCTTTTGAAAAATAAAATTTATCGTCTTTTATTTTTATACATCCCTTTATAAGATTAATAGTTGGAGTTCCTATAAATGAAGCAACAAATACATTTGCTGGTTTTTTATATATTTCTATAGGACTACCTTCTTGTTGTATTATTCCTTTATTCATAACAACTATTTTACTTGCTAGTGTCATTGCTTCAATTTGATCATGTGTTACATAAATCATAGTTGTTGAGAGTTTTTGATATAGTTTAAGCAATTCAATTCTCATTTCCTCTCTTAATTTAGCATCAAGATTTGATAGCGGTTCATCAAATAAGAATACTTTAGGATGTCTTACTATTGCTCTACCTATTGCGACTCTTTGCCTCTGTCCACCTGAAAGTTGTCTTGGCATTCTGTCTAAGAGATGAGATATTTTCAATATATTTGCTGCTTCATTAACTCGTTTGTCTATTTCTTCATTGTTGATTTTTTTTAACTTAAGTGCAAAGCTCATATTTTCTTTAACAGTCATATGTGGATATAAGGCATAATCTTGAAATACCATTGCGATTTCTCTTTTTGATGGTGGTAAATCGTTTACCTTTAAATTATCAATAAATATTTCTCCTGATGTTATTTCTTCAAGTCCAGCAAGCATTCTTAATAGTGTAGTTTTACCACATCCACTAGGTCCAACAATTACAGTAAATTCTTTATCTTTTACAGTTAAATTTAGATTTTCTAGAACTGTTATATCTTTGAATTTTTTTGTTATAGACATAAATTTAACTTCAGCCACATCTACCTCCTATCCTTTTACACTTCCAAGAGTAAGTCCTGATACAAGGTACTTTGATGTATAGAAAAATATAATTAATACTGGTATTGTTATGAGAATTGAACCTGCTGCAAACATGCCCCATTGTGTTATAAATTGTCCTTGTAACTCAAAAAGACCTAAAGTCCAAGTATAGTTTTTAGGATTATAAAGTACAACTCTTGCAACAAGATATTCATTCCAAGCCATAGTAAAATTAAATAAAAAAGCAATACTTAATGCCGGTTTTGATAAAGGTATTATTATACGATAAAATGCTCCAATGTCTGTTGTTCCATCAACTTTTGCTGCTTCTTCAAGAGACCTTGGTATAGTATCATAATATCCTTTGAGTATCCATATACTAAAAGGAAGGGATGAAACTGAATAAGCGATAATCATCCCAAGATATGTATTTATTAAATTTAACTTCATAATCATAAGATATAAAGGCAAAATAAGCATACCAGCTGGAATCATTTGAGTGAAAAGCAATAAAAAAAGTCCCCATTTTTTACCAAAGAACTTATATCTAGAAAAAGCATAAGCAGCAGATGATGCTAATATTACTCCTATAAATGATGTCGTGAGTGTTATTATAAAAGAATTGAATATCCATCTTAGAAAATAGGTTTCATTAAATAGTTTTATATATGAGATAAAGGTAGCTCCTTGCGGTATTATATTTAGTTCAGTTGAGAATATTCTATCGCCTGGTCTTATTGATACTGAAAATATTCTTACCAGCGGGAATGTTGTTATTATTACAGAGACAACAAGAATAATATGAATTAATGTTAATCTAATATATTTTTTCATGTTTCTTCATTTTTTGTTGACATTATCTTAGAATATATCATCGTTATAATAAAAAGGATTAAAAATACTATCATTGCAAATGCTGCGGAATAGCTATATCTATTGTATACAAATGCCGCTTTATATAAAGCAGATACTAATATGTCAGCTCTTTCTGTCCCACCTGCTTGTCCTGTAACTAGATATATAACATTTATATTGTTAAATGTCCATATAGTTCCAAGCGTTATTGCGGGAAGAAGAACAGGTTTAATCAAAGGAAGAGTTATGTATTTTAATTTTTGAAAATATCCTGCTCCGTCTATAGAAGCAGCATCATAGTAAGATTGAGATATTGATTGAAGCCCACCAAGAATAACAACCATCATAAATGGTATTCCAAGCCATATATTTATTAAGGTACACGTTAAAAGAGGATGATCGCTTAACCAGTTTAATGGTCCTATACCAATTTTTGCCAGAATAGGAAATGTTTGTTGGATTTTTGAGAGAAATATGTTTATAAAACCATATTGTGAATGAAATTCACCCCTTAATGCTAATACTGCTATAACTTGAGGCATTGCCCATGGAATTACTAAAAACGTCCTGTATATTCCTTTTGTCTTTTTGGTTTCTATAAGGAGAAGTGCTAATATAAAACCGCCTAAAACATGAAAAAAAACATTTGAGAAAGTCCATAGGAGTGTTCTTAAAAAAAGTTTTATAAAGGTAGTTTCACTTAAAGGAGGTAATTTAAAAACATTAATATAATTCTTCAACCATACAAAATCAATATAACCATTTTCTTTCCATTTAAGTATCGTGGTTAATTTAAGATCTGTAAATGAAAGATATATTTCAAAAAAGAATGGATAAAATAATAATAATCCTAGTCCTATGAAAGCTGGAGCAATTAAAAGATATGGAAGGTAGTTGAATCCTTTTAATAATTTATTTGATATAAGAAATAATATTATT
Source organism: Elusimicrobiales bacterium (assembly GCA_026419335.1). The sequence goes on from JANZZP010000032.1 coordinate 3,903, forward strand.
TCTATTAAGACAAAATATAGTAAAATTTTTAAATTAAAGATATTTAAAGATTTAGTTATCAAAACAAAAAATAAAATTGAAGAAAATGATATAATTAAAAGTTTTTTAAATTGATAGTATTTTAAATGTAAATAAAGGTAAATTTCAATCAAAATAAATGAAAATATTACCAAAACAACAAAACTACTAACCTCAAATGTAGCAAGTATATAATCCATGATTCTTATCTATCCATTTCTTCAATTTTTCTTTCAACTTCTTTTTGTATTTTTATAACTGCCTCTTCAACTGTAATCTTATTTGTCATAACAAGACCTTGATAATTTCTAAGAGTATCCCATATTGCTCTCATCTCCCATGCCATAGGCATCGGTTTACCTTTAAGTATTTGTTCCATAGAAATTTTTGCTATTTTATCTGAGGTAATTTCTTTCGAATATGCTGCTTCAGTTAATGCTGGAAGTCTTTTTAATTCTTTAAACTGCTTTATTTGATTCTCTTTGTTTGTATAGTACTCAATGAAATCTTTTATTATTTGAAATTTTTTTCCTGAGACTTTTGAAGATATTATAAAATATTTACCACTTATCATAGGAGTAGGATATAAAGAAGTTTTTGAGTTTTTGGGTAAAACTGCTATCATAAAATTATCTTTAAAATGATTTATATATCCTGATATTGACCAATCTCCGTTTATTATGAACGGAACTTTTTCTTCTTTAAAAAGAGAGTCCATACAATTATAATCACATTCAGGTGGAATATATTTTAATTTAAATTTTAAATCATAATAAAATTTTAATGTTTCTATCATAGCTTGTGTATTTAGAGTAGGTTTTCTATCTTCAAGAGGCCATCCACCAAAAGAGCCAAGCCATGGCATAAGCCAAAACGGTTCTCCACCATCAAATGCAAGACAATATAGAAATTTTTTGCTTTTTTTGAATTCTTCGCATAAATTGAATAATTCCTCTGTTGTTTTGGGTGGATTTTTTATATATTTTGTATTATACATTAACATTAAATGATTTCCATTAGATATTGGTATACCCCATACTTTTCCTTCAAGTGTAATAGCTTCAATAACAGGACGATTATATTTGGAAATATCAAAATCTTTTTCAACGTTTTTTATGAATCCAGCAATCGCGTAAATTCCTGCTACATCAGATGGAGATATCATTAAATCTGGTGGGACACCTGCAAGTGATGCTGCTTGAAATTGTTGTCTAAGGTCTTCTACTTGATAATGTGCTCTTGTAAATTTAATTTTTATGTTATTTTTTGATTCATAATATTTGATAAAATCGTTAATCAATGAGTCTATAAAAGGAGCTATATAAGCATCTTCCATTTCCCATATTACTATATGATTTGGATCTTCTTGTTTTTTGATGCATGAGTTAACAAATATTGCTATGGTGAGTATTGACAAAATGCATTTAAACAATTTCAAGCTCATTTTTTAGAAATTCTAGCTACAGTTGCAATTAATGAAAATAGCAATGACATTTTAAATGCTGTAAACCAGCTTATTTTTTTAGCAATAAGATTTTGTTCACAAGCTCCAGGAAATATTTCTGGAATAGTCCATGCCCATAAAAGTTTAATTATAAATATACCTGCTATGAATACTATCGTTATGATTATTATTTCTCGCATAATTCAATTATACAATTTTTTTATTTATATAATTTATTTAATATGGTAGCGATTATAATACTTTTTGTGGTTTTTCTTTTGATAACATTAAGAAGAATAGGTAATTTAAAGTTTGAAATGTGGCAAATAATGATAGCAGGTAGTCTAATTAATATAATGAGTGGAACAATTACTATATCTGAGGCTTTTAAAATGGTAGATTGGAATATAATATTTTTCTTATTTTGTATGTTTAGTATTGGTAGTTTGCTAGAAATAAGTGGTTATCTTAATAGTTTTTATTCAAAATTATTTATCTCACGTGATCTAAATAAAAATTTTTTTATATTTGTGTTTGTATCAGGATTTCTCTCTGCATTTTTAATGAATGACACAGTAGCAATAATAATTGTTCCTCTTATTTCATATCTATCTAAAAAACATCAAATATCTACTAGACCTTTAATAATTGGAGCTGCTTTTTCTATTACTATAGGTAGTGTAATGAGTCCTATTGGAAATCCACAAAATTTTTTAATTGCTATTTCTTCTAATATGAAAAATCCTTTTTATGTTTTTATAAAATACCTCTTTATTCCTACTATATTGAATCTTGTATTTATTTATTGGTTTATAAAATTAGTGTATAAAAGAGAATTTTTAATAGTACAAAATAAAGAATTAAAGATTTATGTAAGAAAAAGTTATTTTTATTCCTTGTCAAAATTAACGGTTGGTTTGTTGTTAGGAATGATTATATTAAAAATTTATCTTTCAACATATAAAATTGAGATACCTATTACCTTAATAGCAGGCGTATCTGCTATTCCTTCAGTTATCTTTAGTTTTAATCAGTTAAAAATATTTAGGAAAATAGATTGGAAAACATTAATATTTTTCATAGGTATGTTTATTATTATGCGTACGGCGTGGGAATCAGGATATATTCAAAAATTTATTTTTAACTATGATCTGACGTCTATAAAATTTATATTTTTATTTTCGTTGATATTAAGTCAATTTATATCAAATGTTCCTTTAGTAGTATTATTTTTACCTATATTAATTAATATGGGGTGTGGTGAAATAGAACTTATATCACTTGCCTGTGCTTCTACTATATCAGGTAACTTAACAGTATTAGGTGCTGCAAGTAATGTTATAATAATACAGAATTTAGAATCTCGAAAGATGGAATCTATCTCCTCAATAGAGTTTATGAAGTTAGGATTACCTATTACATTAATTAACAGCATTATATATTATATTTTTCTTTTCAATTAATATATAATATTCTAATAGGAGGATTAATGTGGAAATATATATTGTTGGTGAGTTTCTTTTTATTTAATACTATATACTTAAAAGCACAGGATGTTTATCAAAGTCTTGCTAATGAGCTTTCAAAATATACTGAAGGCATCAAAAAGATTGCAGTTGTGCCTTTTTCCTATGCGGATAATGTTCAATCGACTAAAGATGGTGCTGTTATAGCTGAAAGATTGAGTATAAAACTAATAAATTTAGGTAAATTTGAAGTTATAGAAAGAACTCAATTGGATAAAGTATTACAAGAACTTAAACTTCAAAGTTCTGGAGTGATTGATGCAACAAGTGCTAAAGAACTTGGAAAAATTTTGGGTGTAGATGCAATAATAACTGGAACACTTGTCCCTACATCAGATGGGAAGATAGAGGTTAACGCAAGAATAGTTAAAACTGATACTGCCCAAGCTATAGGAGCAGCTCAAATTTACGTTATAAAAGATTGGATAGGAGGTGATATACAAGTTCAAAAAGATTTCCAATCACAAAATATACCAAAACAACAACCATTAATAACACAATCAAAATCAAAAAATAAATATAGTTTTATAGATATATTATTAGGATTTGGTAGTCAAAAGATGAGGCTAATGAGCGATGATAATGTGTATTTACCTTTTCCTGGTTTGTTAGGTAATTGGTCTGAAATAACCGATATAAAAACTGAAGGTATCGGTCCTATAGGAATTAGAATGGGTGGTTTTGGAGAAGGTATTGTTGGAGGTGATTTTGAATTTTCAGTATTTAAACATAAAACTTCAAAACAAAAAATATCTTGGAGTAATGGGCAAATTTTAACAATGCCAGAAGGTTTTATTAATGTGACTTCTTTTGATTTTAGTGGAGATTTGTTATTTAGAACGCTTACTAAAACACAACTTTATTTTGGTTTTGGATTTGGTTTTTCTCTTAATAAAATAACTTCAACTTGGCTTAAAACATATGATAATAAAGGTTATATTGATGAATTGTCCTTTGGTCTTTTATGGCGCATTCCAATAGGTATTAGACTTAATATGGACAAAACAACAGTGTTTTTTGAATGGAGATATCAAGGACATTGGACAACTTTCGATAGAGGAAATTATGGAAAGGAATCTCATGATATTAATATTTCCGCAACAAGGTTTTGTTTTGGAATAGGGAGTAAGTTTTAATTTAACATCTGAACTATCATTTTATATTCATGTTATAAAAATTCCTTTTATAATTATCACTCTTGACAAGTGATTGCTAATAAATTATAATATAATTAGCAGACAGTTTATATGACTGCTAATTATATAAAATTTTAAATTGATGGAGGAGCTTATGAATTTTGAAAAAATGACTATAAAAGCTCAACAGGCATTACAGATTTCAAAAAATATTGCTTTGGAAAATTCAAATCAGTATATTGAACCTATTCATATTTTGATAGGAATTATAAACGTGGAGGATTCTATTGTAGTTCAAATAATTAAGAAAATTGGCATAAATGTTAATTCATTTATTTTAGATATTAAGAGGGAGATAGATAAATATCCAAAAATTTCGGGAAATTATGAAATATATCTATCTAATTTTTCTGAAAAACTAATTATTAATTCATTTAAAGAGATGTCGTTAATGAAGGATGAATATTTGGCTTTAGAGCATATATTTATTGCAGCTTCTGAACTAGATTATATTCCAACAAAAAATATATTTCAAAAATATTCAATTACAAAAAATTCGATTTTAAATTCATTGATATCTATTAGAGGTACTCATAGAATAACTGAACAGGAACCAGAATCTAAATATCAGACTCTAGAAAAATATACAAAAGATTTAACTGAACTTGCTATAAAAGGTAAACTTGATCCAGTAATAGGAAGAGATGATGAAATTAGAAGAGTAATTCAAGTTCTTTCTCGAAGGACCAAAAATAATCCTGTACTTATAGGA
>JANZZP010000028.1 GCA_026419335.1 Elusimicrobiales bacterium
TTGAATTTAAAGATGTTCAAAACAAGATAGATGAGATTGAAAGCTTAATAAATCAGATACATCTAATATACAAACCAGATGAAAAAAGAGATAAAATGATAGAGTTAGAAAAAAAAACTCAAGAAGATGGATTTTGGTCAGACCTGAAAAATGCTCAGCAAATAACAAAAGATATAAATGATATCAAAGCAAATATAGAATTTATTGAAAGAACTAAAAAAGAGATTGAAGATTTTAAGATACATTTAGAACTAACTAAAGAGGCAAATGATTTAGATGAATTGAAATTGCTTTTTGAGGAATTGAAAACTCTTGAAAGAAAGTTGAAAAAATTTGAATTTGAACTTAAACTATCTCAGCCTACTGATAAAAATGATGCAATAATATCAATACATGCAGGAGCAGGTGGGACAGAAGCCTGTGATTGGGCTAATATGCTTTTAAGGATGTATATGAAATGGGCATCTTCTAAAGGCTTTCAGTTTATTATAACTGATATGATTTCGGGTGAAGAAGCTGGAATTAAAAGTGTAAGTGCTTTTGTTAAAGGAAAGTATGCTTATGGGTATTTAAAAAGTGAGATAGGAGTTCATAGGCTTGTAAGAATATCACCTTTTGATGCGAATAAAAGAAGACATACATCTTTCGCTAGTGTTGATGTACTGCCTGATATCGATGAGGAGATTGAAATAAAAATAGAAGATAAAGATATAGAGATAGAAACTTATCGAGCAGGTGGACACGGTGGACAAAATGTAAATAAAGTTGAAACTGCAGTAAGAATAAGACATATACCAACAGGAATAGTTGTAGCATGTCAATCGGAAAGATCTCAGTATCAAAACAAGGTAAATGCATTGAAGATGCTTAAAGCAAAGCTGTATGAAATAGAAATGGATAAAAAAAGAACCCAAATGGAAAAAAGGTATGATGAAAAAGGTGATATAGGATGGGGGTATCAGATAAGATCATACGTTTTTATGCCTTATCAACTTGTTAAGGATTTAAGAACAGGATATGAAACAAGTCAAGTAGAAGATGTATTAAATGGCAAGTTGGATGATTTTATGCATTCTTATTTGACCTGGAAAGCATTAGGAAATATTTCTCAAAAATGATAGATTCACATACCCATTTATCTGACGAAAAGTTTGACAATGATAGATATAAAATAATAAAAGAAGCAAAAGATTTAGGTGTAAAAAATTTTTTGGAAATATTAACATCACAAAAAGAATGGGAGAGATGGAAGCTTTTTGAAGAGATTGATGAGTTTTATTTTGCTTTCGGAATACATCCTCATTATGCGATAGATTTTTCAGATAATGATATTTCAAATGTTGAAAAATATCTCAAACTTTCAAGATGTGTTGGAGTTGGTGAAATAGGAATAGATTTATGGTATCATCCAGAAAATTTAAAAAAACAGATAAAACTTTTTGAGATTTTCATAGAGATATCAAAGAAAATTTCAAAACCTCTCATTTTACATATAAGAAATTCAAAAGATGGAATCTCAGGATATAAAATAGCTTATGATATTTTAAAGGCAAATATTAATAATTTAAATATTGGAATCGTTCATTCTTTTTCAGGAGTTTTTGAAGAAGCAAAAAAATTTGCGGATATGGGTTTTTTTATAGGGATAAATGCAACAATAACATATCCAAAAAATACAAAATTAACTGAAACTGTTGAAAAGTTAGGAATATACCATATAATAACTGAAACAGATTCACCTTATCTCCCCCCACAATCTAAAAGAGGATTAAGAAATGAGCCAAAAAGTGTATTAGAAGTTTTAAAAAAAATCTCTGAAATATTAAAAATGAAATTAGATAAAACAGAAGAAATTATAGATTTAAACTTTTTGAAATTTTTGAATAAACCTCTTTAAAAACTAAATCACATTCTGCATCTATTTTTAAATCACATATCTCATCATGTTGAGTAATACCCTTGTTTACAATAACATAAAATGCTCCTTTCATTTTTGCTTCGTATGGTATAAAAGAAGCTGGTTGGACAATTAATGAGGATCCTATTGAAATAACAAGATCTGATTTTTTAGCCAAACTAAAAGCTTTATTTAAAATGATACTATCAAGAGGTTCACCAAACATTATAACATCTGGTTTAAGATATCCATTGCAAAAATTACAACGAGGTAGTTGATTTACAGTTAAAAAAAAAGTCAAAGCATCATCAAAAAAAGTTTTTTTACCACAATTTATACATACAGCATTTGAGTTGTTACCATGAAGTTCTAAAATAAGGTCTCGGCAAACACCTGATTTTGTATGAAGATCATCTATATTTTGAGTAACTATACCTATAACTTTTCCAGTATCTGAGAGTTTTTTTATAAAAATATGTGAAAAAGTTGTTTTTGCTTGCTTAAAATATTTCCACATAAAAGCTTTATATTCCCAATATTTCCTTTTTTTATTATCATCGGATATAAACTCTTGATAATATACCGGTTCTTGATTTTTCCATACTCCATTTGGACCTCTAAAATCTGGTATTCCACTAGATGTTGATATACCCGCTCCTGTAAAAATAAGTATTTTGTTTGAGGATATTATTTTTTGCGAAAGTAAATCTATATCATTACTTAAAGTCATACCTGAGGGTAAGATAAGGGAAAATTATATTTATATTTCCTAAATTAAAGTTTTTTCCTTTAACTCCTATAATATAACTAAATTCACATCCTAACCCAAATTTTAAATTATTTAAAAGCTTAATAAATTTAGAATATCCAATTTTAAATCCAAACTCATCATCAGATGTGGAAGAATACATTTTACTTTTTGGTGAAGTCCAATGATAAAGACCCATTCCTAAATATAGATATTCATCCTTTTTTAAAGTAGGTTTTAAAAAAATTAATGGTGTTAATGAAAAAAATTTAATTTTAATGCCTGTATCATGCTTAAAGTAAAATGTTTCAGAAAAAGAAATACCAAAAGAGATAAATTCATCATATTCTTTCATATATGATGCTCCAAAAGCAAAATTCCCTTCAAATCCATCCTCAAAATCTCCAAAATGTCCAAAAATTCCTCTAGAAGCACCTATATTAATTGTCATTGCATTTTTGAAAATTTCAATTTCGTTAGATTTAAGAAAAATAGAAAACAAAATTAATATACTAAACATTATCTCTCCCTTTTCTCATAAAAAGCGTTAAAATTGTAAATAAAGCAAAAATTTGGAAATAGGATATAATAAGTTCAATCTCTTTAGAAATTACCACAATATTTACTGCTATAAGTCCACAAATTAAATTAACAAGAGTTATTATAAGAACCGTTTCATTAACAGAAAAACCAATAGACATTATCCTATGATGTATATGATCTTTTCCTGTGTAAACTAACCAGTCATATAAATTTTTAACTAAGCCATTTTTTATTCGAGAAATAGTTGTATAAATTAAATCAAAAACAGGTATAAACAAAACCATAATAGGAGCTGAAAATGCTACAATCCAATTATTATCAGCCCAAGAAACATATATACTTGTTACTGCAAGTGTAAATCCAACAAAAGTAGAACCACTATCTCCAAGAAAAATTTTTGCTGGATTTATATTATAAATCAAAAATGCTAATACTGCACCACATAAACTTGATGTTATAAACATAACATGATATTGAGAAGTGTTTACAACTATTATAAGAAATATTAAAGATATTATAAGCGTTAAAAAGCCAGCAAGTCCATCTATTCCATCTATGAAATTAAATGTGTTAACTATTCCAACTATCCAGAGTATGCTTACCACAAATGATAAAAAATCCCCTATAAATCCCCAGGAAAGTGGAAACTTAATAGAAATACCATTTACAACAACAATTAAACTAGCAAGTATCTGAAAAAACAATCTCCAAATAGCTGAAAGTGGTTTTATATCATCAATTAAACCTATCAAAAATATTAAACTCGAGGCAATTAAAATTGCCAATATTTCCTTACTAAATTGAAAATTCCTAATAACACTAAAAGTAAAAGCTAGATATATACCTAAACCACCAATTCTAGGTATAGGATTTTTATGAATTTTCCTCTCATTTGGAGTATCTATAGCTCCAACTAAATAGGCAAACTTAACTGTAAGAGGATAAACTAAATGATAAAATAAAAA
>JANZZP010000082.1 GCA_026419335.1 Elusimicrobiales bacterium
GCAATATTTGACTGTTCCTGTTATTACCAAAAGTAGATATTATCAAACTATAAAAGATGTTGAGATAAACAATACTTTTAATTGGAGAATTGAACATTTGAAAGCAATAGAGACAAATTACAAAAAAGCTAGATTTTTTGACACATATTTTCCAAAGATAAAAGAGATATATAATAGAGAATATAAATATTTGATTGATATATCTCTTAACTTGATTGATTTTTTTAAAAAAGAGCTTTCATTAAATACAAAAACTATTTTTTCTTCTTCTTTGAATATAAATTCTAAATCTACTCAAAGACTTGTAGACATATGTTTAAAAATTAGTGGCGATGTTTATCTTTCTGGTATAGGTGCCAAAAAATATTTAGATGTTAGCATGTTTGAATCTAAGAATATAAAAGTTATATGGCAAGATTTTAAAGTTAAAGAATATAAGCAAGTTTTTGATGGTTTTATACCAGATATGAGTATTTTGGACCTTTTATTAAATTGTGGAATTGATTCTATAGAATATTTATGAAAAAGTTTATTTTTTTCTTTTTAATTTTATCAACTTTTTATATATTGATTCATATATATATTGCAGATTTCTTATCAAAATCTGGTATTGATAGAAATAGAGTAAGGTTTGTTTTATTGTTATTTGCTCTATTTAGCATTTTGTCTTTCTTTTTAAGACGTTTTTTTTATAATGATTTTATCTCATGGTTTTATTTTTTTTGCTTTTTATGGATTGGAATTGCTTTTTTAGCTTTTTTCTTTTTCCTTACTTCTGATATTATTATAAAAATTTTTAAGTTAAGTTATATTAAAGTTTTTGGTATAAATATTTTTCTTTTTCTTCTTATTTTATTGTATTGTGTACTAAAAAGTTTCAGTTTTCCTAATGTGAAAGAATTAATTTTTTATTCTGATAAAATAGATAAAAATTATTCGTTTTATTTTATATCGGATTTACACCTTGATTTTAAATTTAAAAATAGAATTTTTAAGAATATTTTTTCATATATAAATAAATCAGATGGAGAATTTGTAATAATTGGAGGAGATTTTTTTGATCCAGGATTTCAATATCAGGATTTCATGAAGGATATTTCTAGTAAACCTGTATATTTTGTTAATGGGAATCATGAATATTATTATGGGATTGATAAGGTTTTGTTATATATAGAAAAATTAGGTTTTGTTTATCTAGAAAACAAAAGCATTACATTTGGTAAACTTAATTTAATTGGTATTGATGATATAAAAACCACACAGCTTTCATTAAGAGATGTTGATAAAATTTTAAATGAGAATTATAAAAATGACTACTTGAATGTAATAATCTCTCATCAACCTTTGTATTTTAAAGAGATATCTTCGAGGTATGATGTTATTTATCTTGCTGGACATACTCATTGTGGTCAGATATTTCCTTTTCATATTTTTACTAAAATTTTTTATCCATATTTTTGTGGCAATTATAAAAGCAATAGTTCCTTTTTATATGTAAGTTCAGGTGCAGGATTATGGGGGCCTCAAATGCGTTTGTTATCAAAATCTGAGATTGTGAAGATAACAATAAAGAAAAAATGAAAAGGATAATAATATCTATTGCTGATTTAATTACTACTTTCATAATAAAAAATAAAGATAATAATTTTTTAAAGGCTGTTTATTCAAAATATAGAAATTTTATTTTAAATGAACAAAAATTTACTGATAATATAATTTTTTTGTATTTTGTGGATAATTTGCCTTCTTTTAAAAATATCACACTTAAAAAAAATTTAATAGTTGGTGATGGATTTGTGTTTGATGAAAATACACTTTATCTTAGAAGGAATTTATATTCTTTTGAAAACTTTCTTAGGGTTTTTTATTCATATAAATTAACTTTTAATAATGGATTTTTAATACATTCCGCAGGTAGTTTTTTACGTAATGAGGGGTATATTTTTATAGGAAAAAGTGGCTCAGGTAAAACTACAATTTCTGAATTGATTAAAAAGGTTTTTTACATAGCAAGTGATGAATTATGTGTAGTTAGATTGATAAATGATACTTTTTTGGTTTATACGACACCATTTTGGGGTAATTTTAAAAGACCCTTATCACCTAATATATCTTTTAAGTTGAAAAGTATTTATTTTCTTATAAAATCTAAAAAAATTTTTTCAAAAGAAATAGATAGGAATCTTGCTGTAAAAAGGTTATTTAAATGTATAGTTAATTTTTCATATGATTATGAAATTACTATTAAGTTAATGGATATTGTTTTTAAACTTTTAGATAAAGTTGAATTTAAAAAATTGTATTTTAATAAAAATAAAGATAAAGTTATAAATTTTTTAAGATTATCTTTTTATAAATAAAACTAATGTTAAAATAACTGCTGGTAAAAAGGTAAGTTTGATATTAAAAATTTGAAATATCCATAATTGAAAAATGATTATTGCTATTAAAGAACCAAATGCTTCATATAAATAGCTTTTTATACCAAGTGTTTTTGAAACCTTTTTAAAGACACAACCTACATTAAAAGAGGTTATTAAGTTGATAATAATTAAAACTATCTTAGTTTGATAGATATAAGTTAATATAAAAGTTACAATTAAAAGAAAACATGATTTTTTTTGGCTCAATTCTAATTTAAAATGTATTCCAATATATAAACCTATCATGATTATTGTAAAAAATAATGATATGTCCGTATAAATGTAACCATATTTCATTTGATATATAAGAATACTACCTATTTCATAAAATAATAATGAGAATGATGAAATTATTAAAAGTGATTTTTGTTTTTGTGTGTTAAAAATTATTATTAGTAAAATCAGAAAGATAAAATAAAACATTAATGGTTTAGTTAATAATTCTATTAAATTTGCAAATACTTTACTTTTTGTAATTGTATCTGATAATACTGTAAATTTATATATTTCAAAGATGCTTTCATGATATATTTTTTCAAAATTTAATTCTCTGTTTAAAAGATAATTTGAGTATGATTTTTCAAATTTATTTTCTGTTTGAAACTGAACCATCTTTTTATTAGAAGATACAATTATTAAGAAATCATCATAATATGCCTTAACATTGACAAAATATTTCATAAGTTTAGATATATATATTGAGACTGCTTTGAACTGATATTTAGTTGGAGTATTTGGATATGGAATTATATTTATATAAACTCCATCTTCATTTAAATTTTTTTTAACTTTTTCTATAAATGTATTGTTAAATATTGAAGCAGCTGATGGAATAGAAGGAAGGGAAGTTTCTATTATAATAAAATCTATTTTTTTTCTTGTTGATAAATATTTGAATGGATGTTGATAAATATATTTTATATTTTTGTTATCACTTATTAATTTTTTTTGAATTTCTACAAAATATTTATCCTGATTTATATATGTGATATCAAGGTTTGATATATCAGCTAATGTTTTACATGTATAAAGATTTAATGATATGCAAACTATATTTTTTGTTTTTGGTTTAAAAATATTTGAAGCAATAGCTTTCCTTAGAGTAATTTCTTTATCAGATAATGTTAATATTTTTAAGGAATTATAATAGAGGTATTTTTCAGAGAGGTATTCATATAATTCTATTCTTCCATATAATGAATCATATGATTCTAATAGTTTTTTATTTAAAAAAGATAGCTTTATACTCCACACAACTATTAAAAAGGATATTAAAATGATTATCAGTGAATATATTAGGTATTTTGTCTTCTCTCTTATTAAGGCAATAAAATTTAATATAGAGATAATCAATAAAATTTTAATTGAGTTAAAATATAAACTTAAGAAAAATAATGAAATGCCAGCTATAGTAAAGCCAATAGTATCTAAAAGATAAATTTTACTTGTTTTTAGATATTCATCATCTTCTACAGATTTGTAGAAATATATTCCGGACATAGAAGTATATATGCTTATGGATATTATTACAATTAAAATTGTTAGAATTGGGGATGGAGATTCACCAAGTGGTGTCAGATGTGCTTTTAAAATTTTTATAAATGAAAATTGTAGTGTTAATATAAGTGGAGAGAATATATGGAAAAGGACTATAAAGTTTTTAGATAAATTATTTACAAATTTTTTAGTTAGATAAGAGAAAAAAGCAGTTGAAATTATCCACCATCCTATAATGAACGATAACAAAAACTCTCCACTATTTAATATTGATATTGCTTCTCTAAGAATTAGCATTTGAGAAAAAAAGGAGGTTATTCCATATATTATTACTTTAATTTTTAAATCATTTGGAGCGGTATTCATAATATTGAAAATATTATATTAGATAAAAATTACTTCATCAAATGTTTTTAAAGTTCAGTCTTTTATGTTTTTGCTTTTAAATTAAACGAGCGTATATTTTAGGGATCATCTTATGAATTTAATCAAAATATATTTTTCAAAATTTGCTAAAATATTATATAAGATTTTATAACTTTAAGGAGTAAACATGAAAGAAAATATACATCCAAAATATGAAGTTTCTGAAGTGGTATGTGCGTGTGGTAATAGTTTTATTACGAGATCTACTAAAGGTTCTATAAAGGTTGAGATATGTTCTAATTGCCATCCTTTTTATACTGGCAAGCATAAAATTATTGATACTGAAGGAAGAGTAGAAAAATTTAAAAAGAAATATGCTTCATCAGAGGCAAAATCTGATTCTAAACAAAAATCAAAAACTAAAGTTAAAATGCCTAAAGTAACTCCAGCTCATAGAAAAGCTACACCCACAGGTGTGAAAACTACAATAAAAAAAGTGGAAAAGGAAGATAAAACTAAGAAAAAAGCAAAGTAGTTGTTTTGTAAAATTTAGTTATGCCGGATATAAGTCTTTTATATCCGGTTTTTTTATTTTGTTATGGATTTAAGAGTTGAAAAACGTATAAAAGAAGCAATAGTACGTTTTAAAGAGTTAGAGAATTTATTATCTTCTTCTATGCCATCAGAAATAAAGGATTACAATAATGTTTTAAAAAAATATTCTGAATTGAAATTTATCTTTGATACTTATGAAAGTTATTTAAAAATAAAAAAAGAAATAGAAGGAATTGTTAATATAATAAAGACTTCATCAGATGATGAATTAATAAATCTTGCTAAATCGGAATTTGAACATCTTGATGCAAAGAAAAAAGAATATGAGGCTATTCTTAGTTTAAAAACTTTACCTTCAGATGAGAGAGATGATAAAAATATTTATCTTGAAGTAAGGGCAGGCGTAGGTGGAGAAGAGGCATCTTTATTTGCTTCTGAACTTTTACGAGCATATACAAAATTTGCTCAAAGTTTAGGTATGAGTGTTAGTGTAGAAGATATATCACCAAGCGATTTAGGTGGTATTAAAACAGCAATTGTATATATATCTGAAAATAAACCTTTTTGGTGGTTTAGATATGAAGCTGGTGTTCATAGAGTTCAAAGAGTTCCTAGAACTGAGGCGAGTGGAAGAATTCATACATCTACAGTTACAGTAGCTGTTTTATGTGAAGCAGATGAGAGTGAAATTAAAATAAATTCTTCTGAACTTAAGATAGAAACTTATAGAGCAGGGGGGCATGGGGGTCAGAATGTAAATAAAGTAGAAACTGCGGTAAGAATAACTCATATACCAACTGGTATTGTTGTACAATGTCAACAAGAAAGATCTCAATTCCAAAATAAAGAAAGAGCTTTAAAATTACTTTATGCGCGTTTAAAAGAAATTGAAGAAATGAAAAAAATTGGTACTATATCTGAGGAAAGGAGAAATCAAGTTGGTAGTGGTGATCGATCAGAAAAAATCCGTACTTATAATTTTCCTCAGAATCGTGTTACTGATCATAGAGTTAACATCTCATGGTTTAATATAGATGAAATAATGGAAGGTAAAATGCAAAATATGATAGAAGATATAAGGATTGCAATTGCTGAAAATGAAAATATCTGAATTTATCGAGAAATATAATGATTTAATTCGTAAACTTGAAGGTGGTTTAAAAGAGTTTGATATTATCGTCAGTTGCTTTTGTAATATAGCTAGATTTTCGACTTTTTTTGATAAAGATTATGATATTCCGCAACATCTTGTTTATAAAATATATAAATCTATTAAAAAAAGACTTTCTTTTGAACCACTTTCATGGGTTTTAGAATCACATCAGTTTCTAGATATAAATATAAATGTAAAGAAAGGAGTATTTGTGCCTCGTCCTGAAACGGAATATCTTGCTATAAAAGCATTAGATTTAAGTAGAAAATTTAAAAACCCAAAAATTCTTGATTATTGTGCTGGAAGTGGAGTGATAGGTTTATATATAGCTTATAAGAATAAATCTTCATTTGTTTTTGCTATAGATAAATCAAAAAGAGCTTTTAATGTTATGATAGAAAACAAAAATAAATTTAAACTTAATAATTTTACTCCAATTTTATCGTCTTCAATTAAATATGTAAAAAATTTTTTATTTGATATTATTATTTCAAATCCGCCATATATTCCAAATGATATGTATAAAAATCTTGATGAAACTGTAAGGAAAGAACCTAAATCAGCATTATTTGGTGGTAATGATGGATTGGATATGTTTAGATATATATCTTTTAATATTCATAAAGTGTTAAAGCCTGGTGGTTTTTTTATTGCTGAAATAGGAGAATATTATTCCAATGAAATTGTAAAGATATTTAAATTCGTTTCAGATTCTGTTAAAATAGTTAAAGATATTAATGGTAAAGATAGATATATAGAGGTATTATTTAATGGAATGTTTCATAATAGAAGGTCCAAATATTGTAACAGGTGAAGTTAAAGTAAGTGGCGCAAAAAATTCAGCTTTACCTATACTTTTTGCTACTATTTTAACTGAGGATAAATGTATTGTGGAAAACGTTCCTGAGCTCTCTGATATAAAAACTACTTATGATCTCTTAAATTATTGTGGGAAAGAATGTTTTTTTGGTTTTAATAGATTTGAAGTTTCTCAATCTAATGACATAAAAACAGAAGCTCCTTATGATTTAGTAAGAAAAATGAGAGCGTCTGTTCTTATAGCTGGACCAATGCTTGCAAAATATAAAAGGGTTAAGTTTTCCATGCCGGGTGGTTGTGCTATAGGTGTAAGACCTATAGATATACATCTTGATGGCTTTAAAAAACTTGGTGCTGATATAAAACTTGAAGAAGGATATGTTATAATGTCTGCAAAGCATTTACATGGCGCAAGAATAACTTTAAAATTCCCAAGCGTGGGAGCTACAGAAAATATAATGATGGTAGCTTCACTTATTGATGATTTAACTATAATTGAAAATGCTGCTAAAGAACCGGAGATAGTAGATCTCTCGGAGGTTTTAAATAAGATGGGGGCTTGTATAGAAGGAGCTGGTAGTGGTACGATAAAGATACGTGGTAAAAAAAAGTTGTCAGGTTTTAGGCATAAAGTTATTCCTGATAGGATTGAATGTGGAACGTTTATGATCCTTGGAGCATTAATAGGTAAGGAACTTGCTATAAAAAATGCTCATCACAAACATTTAAATTCTTTAATTAAAAAGCTTAAAATGACAGGAGTTTGTATAGATGTTAATGATAATGACACAATTATAGTTAATTCTACAAATTCAATAAAACCTGTTAATATTACAACTCAACCTTATCCAGGATTCCCTACTGATTTGCAGGCTCAGTGGATGAGTTATATGTCTGTTGCAAATGGAAAAAGTATAATTACTGAAAAAATATTTGAAAATAGATTTATGCATGCTGCGGAACTTATTAGAATGGGTGCTAATATTATAGTTAAAGGTAGTAAGGCATATATAGAAGGGGTTAAAAGGTTAAAAGGAGCAACTGTTATGGTTAGTGATTTAAGGGCAGGTGCGGGACTTGTACTTGCTGGGTGTATAGCAGAAGGTATAACTAAAGTTAGAAGAATATATCATATAGATAGAGGTTATGAAAAGATAGATGAAAAACTTAAGTTAATAGGTGTTAAGATAAAACGTGAAGAAGAATAAATATTATGAATGAAATAAATTCGGTATTTAGGGAAATAGAACAGATTTTATATACAAAACACTCACAGATAAAAAAGAATGGAATAAATCATATATTAGAGATTCTTAATAAAATGGGTAATCCTCATAAAAAAATTGGAAGAGTTGTTCATATTACTGGAACTAATGGTAAAGGTTCAGTAAGTTATTTAATTGCCTCATTTTTAAGTTCCTTGGGATATAAAGTAGGACTTTATACTTCTCCTCATATAAATTCTCTTACTGAAAGAATAAAAATAAATTTACAAGACATATCACGTGATGATTTTGTAAGACTTTATAATTATGTTATTTCATTTGATAATAGTTTAAGTTTTTTTGAAATAATAACTTTGATTATGATAAAGTATTTTGAAGAAAAAAAATTAGATTTTAGTGTGGTTGAGGTTGGAATAGGTGGATTATATGATACTACTAATGTTTTAGATGGAGAGTTATGTTTTATAACGTCAATTGATTATGACCATACAGATATACTTGGTCCTACATTAAACGACATAGCTTTTCAAAAAGCAGGTATAATCAAAGATAGCTCTGTATGTATAGTTGGAGATATAAATGATGAACAGTTAGAAATTATAAAAAGTGTTGCTTTATCAAAAAGGGCAAAGGTATTAAAAGCTGAAAATTTATTTAAAATAGAAGGTTTAAATGAAAGATGGCAAATGATTATTAAAGATAAAAGGAGTTCAGAAATATTTTATATGCCTCTTGTTGGCATTAAGCAAGCATTAAATTTAAGCATGGTAATTTTAGGGCTTTATGAAATAGGTATTGAAGTCAATAGTGAGTTAATTAAAAAAACTTTATCTCAACTTAAAGTTGACGGAAGATTTCAAATAATTGAAACTAAAATAAAAAATAAAAATAGATTGTTCATTATTGATGGAGCACATAATCCAGCAGCAATTAAAATTTTTTTAGAAAATATAATTTTTTTTGGTTTTAACAGAAAGCAACCATCACTTGTTTTTTCAATGCTTTCTACAAAGGATTACGTAACATCTATAAAAAATATGGTTAATTACAATATCTTCAAAAACATTATTGTAACATCTATTAATAATCCTAAAAAATTATCTCCTTTTATTATATCTGAAACATTTTCAAAATTTTCCTCTGAAAGTGATATAACTATCATTGATGAATTAAAATGTGCAATTAAATATGCTACAAGTTTTTCTGATATAGTTTGTATAGTGGGTTCATTTTATCTTATTTCAGAAGCACTTGAGATTTTAAGGGAGGATTTATGAGGGGTATTGGAGTTGATGTTGGTGGTACTGAAATTAAAATAGCGGTGGTCAATAAAAATTTAGAAGTTCTTTGTAGTGATAAATTCCCCACTCCACTATCAAATGGGTATAATTATTTTGTAAAAAAAACTGCAAAGATAATAAAAAATTTTATTTCTAAATATAAAGCAAATAAAATATGTTTTGCTATTGCTGGTGATGTTGATTCTGAAAAAGGAATTTTGAGATTTGCTCCTAATTTGTGTAATTGGGAAAATAAGAATATAAAAAAAGATTTTGAAAAAGAATGTAATGTAGAAGTTATAGTAGAAAATGATGCTAATATGGCTATATGGGGTGGGTATGTTTTTGAATTGAAAAAAAAATATAAAAATGTTGTAGGTTTTACTCTTGGTACTGGTGTAGGTGGTGGTGTTATAATTGATGGTAATCTTATTAAGGGTTCAACTACCACTGCTGGAGAGTTAGGTCATATGGTAATAAAAGTTGGAGGGGACCTTTGCGCATGTGGTAATAGAGGTTGCCTAGAAGCATATTGTTCAACTAAAAAAATTTGTTATGAGGCAAAGAAAAGAATTAAAAATGTTTCCAAAGACATAACACCAAAATATATATTTGATATCGCTGTTTCTGGCAATAAAATAGCGCGTGAGATTTGGTATGAGTATGGTGAGTATCTTGGTTTTGGTATCGGTAATATAGTTATGTCTCTTAATCCTGATGTGATTCTTTTAACAGGAGGACTTTCTGGCGCATATATGTTTTTTATGGATGGAGTTGAAAATACCTTAAGGAAATATGGAATAAGAAAACCTATCGACTATATAAAAATTCATATAACATCAACGAAGAATTTAGGAGTTTTAGGATGTGCTGAGTTTGTAATGGAAAAAAGATGATTTGTTTTATTTTTTATCTTTTTTCTTTTCTTTATTCGGAGAATAACAATATAAATGAAGTTGAAAAAACGGAATTTATATCTGAGTATGCATTTTATGATTCAAGCAATTCTTTGGTCCAAATTTCTAGTAATGTGATAATAAATTTACTTGATAAAAATGATGATATTATGCTTAATATTAAAACAGATGAAGCTTTTATAAATATATCTTCCTCTATCATTTCTTTTTCTTCATTTACAATTGAGACATCATCTGTATATGTAAATGGTATAACTGGATATTATAATCTAGATTTATCTTATGGTTCATTTTATAATACCTACTCAAGATATGATAGATTTTTAGTGAAAAGTAAATTAACAAATATTTATGAAAAAAAACATGTATATTATCATAGTTATATAACTACATGTGAAAAAAATCCACCACATTATAAAATTTCTTCTTCTAAAATAATCCTTTCTCCTGGTCATTATTTTTTATCCTACAATAACTTGTTTTATTTGGGAAAAATCCCAATTATGTATTTCCCTGTTTTGTATAAACCTTTAGGAGAAGGTACTCCTATTATAAGTCAGTTTTATCCTGGTTATGATGAAAGAAATGGATTTTATATTAAATCTAATTATACATATAAATTTTCTCGATTTCATAAAGTAAGGTCATATATAGATTATTATTCTAAAAAAGGATTTGGTTTAGGTGGAGAACTTTTTGGATACAAATCGGATGTATTTAAATATAATTTTTCATACTATAGAATCAACGAATATGGAAATTCTCCTGTTTATTGGGGTTTTAATGGGGGACTATGGCGTTCTTTTAATATCAGAGAAAACTATTCTCTATATATGCAGAGTTTTATAAGGTTTCCTTCAGACCCGAGATTTAATAATTTCTATTTTAGATCCAATCCTTTTGTAATTTCTACAACAAGACAGTGGGATATTTCTTTTACTTTTAAGTTACCATCATCATATTTGAGATTAAAATCGCATACTATTTATAGTTCAAATAATAACATTTTTTTAAAGTATATTGAAGTGATGCCTCAAATTGAATATCAAACCATTACAAATAAAATTCCATTTTTACCTTTATCTCATAGCCTCTATGTTTCAGTTGAAAATTCAAGATTTTTTGGAAATACTTTTCAGCGTTTTTCTAAAGTAAATTACAATACTTATTATTCTTTGAATATTTCAAAGTTTATGTCTTTCTATAATTTAGCAGGCATAACCTATAATACTTCTTTTTCTACATCTTCTAAAGTTTCAAATTCAAGTGTTGCAAAGTATAATTTAAATTCATCTTTAAGATATTCATTTAAAACAGGTAGTTTTGATATTGTTTATAATGGTGTTTTTAGGAGCAGTGTTAATAAATTTTCACAGGATACTAAATCATTAGATAGAGGAATAGAGACAAATTTATTATTAACTAAACTTTGGTTCGTAAATGGAATTTCACAATATTTTTCAATTCAAGGTGGATATGATATAAAAAAATATAAGATATATTCTCCTGAGTTAAAAAGATGGCTTCCTTTTTCGTTTGAATATTATAAATCATTTTATAATTATGAGTTATATTTTAAAGAGGTATATAGTTTTACTTCTGGTCATCAGGCTTTTATTACAAATATGACAAGTAATTTTAAAAAAAATTACTTAACTATTGGTTTTGCTAATTATGAGAGTAGAAAAGAGAGATTCTTGATATCTACAATTTTAGGTTATAATCCTGTACCTGAAAAGGGTTGGTATGGGGAGTTTGGCCTGAGATGTTATGTAGATTTTTCTAAAGATATGAGTTTAAATTTTTATGAGAAAAGTTTTATAATAAATAAAGAGTTCCATGATTTTAAAACAAGATTTGTATTTAGAAAAATTAAAGATAATAATGAGTTTTTCTTCTATATTACTATGAAAATGAATGATCCATACCGAAAAGATAAGATAGATTCTGAGATAGATAAAGAGTTTAGACCTTGGAGAAAATTCGAAGAAGAAAGAGATTACTAATAGTATTCTTTTTTGTTATAAAATATGCTTTTAGCTTTTTTAGCTTTTTTATTAAAAGGACATACTTCCTGACATATATCACATCCAAACATATAATTTGATACTTCCACTATTTCTTTTGGAATATTCCTTTTAGTATGCGTTGTCCAAAATGATATACATTTTGCTTGTTCTAAGCCATTTTCTGAAAGTGCTTTTGTAGGACATAACTTTATGCAGATATTGCAATTCGAACATAGTTTTTTTATTTTTTTTCTAGGAATAATATTTTCAATTCTTTTGTTTACAATAATTCCTCCTAAAAAAACGTAACTTCCATAATTTGGAGAAATTAGAAGAGTGTTTTTTCCTATAAAGCCTAATGAAGATAATTCAGCAATTTTTTTTTCAAAAATTGGGGATGTATCTACAAAAATTTTTCCTTCTAAATCATTATAGTTATTTTTCATCTCATTTAATATATCGTTAAGTATTTTTCTTATTGACTTGTGATATTCATCGACAAGTATATATCTCGCCACTTTTTTAGCTTTTTTAGAAATTATTATATTTGCTTTAGAGTATTTTGACTTTATAAATTTATATGGATCTTTTATAGTTAGTAATATTTCATCATAATTTATTTCTGGATTCCAGTATTGAAATATAGTCATTATTATAGATTTTGCTTGAGGATAAAATAAAGAAGGATGTTTGCGTTCAAGTTTATATAAATAATATAATTCAGATGGTAGTTTTTTAAATTGCAAATTAAAATTTGGTATATCTTCTATATGAATCATACTTGAATCTGTAACATCGTATTTTTTTATAATTTCATGTATTTCTTTTTGATTCATAAATTTATCTGGGATATTTTCTTTTCAATCTCTTTTATAAAAGGATATATTTTGTAATATTTTGAAGTTATGGAATATATATTAGTAGCTTTTTCCTTTAGATAATCAGGTATTTTGTTTTGAAGATTAATTCCGATGCCGATTAAGACCCACCTTATGTTTCTGTATGGTATAGTTTCAATTAGTATACCGCTTATTTTCTTATAGCCTGATAATGTTTTTGCGTATATATCATTTGGCGGTTTTATTATTGTCTCTATATGACATTTTTTAGATATTATATCCGAAATAATATTAGCTATTTGTATTGATAAGTTGGATATATTTTTTATTTTACTTTCATCTGTTTTTTTTATTATTGTAATATATACTCCCCCTTTTTCACTTGACCATGTGTTTGATCTTTGCCCTCTACCGCAGTATTGTCTTTTTGCAGTAATAGTTATTAAATCATATTTTTGGATATATTCCTTTTTAATTAAATCTCTGGCTAGATTTTGTGTGGAATCTATCTCATCAAGAGATATTAAAATTTTTTTCATCATTTTAATGGTTTTATATTGAGAGATATATCTAAAGATATGTACGAATGTGTAAGAGAACCTATTGATATTCTATCTGGTTTTAAAATTAAAAAATTTTTAATATTTTCCTCGTTAATTCCACCTGAAATCTCGATTAATATATCTTTTCTTTTTTTTCTTATAATTTTTATAGCTTTTTCTGCATCTTTGGGTGAAAAGTTATCAAGCATGATTACATCTACATCTAAACTAATGAATTTTTTCAGTTGCTCTATATTTTGAACTTCAATTTCAATTTCTTTATTTGGATGTTTTTTTCGTGCTTTTTTTATTTTATTTTTAAGTTCGTCAAAACTTTTTAAACAAGATATATGATTATCCTTAATCATAAAAGCATCGAAAAGTCCAAATCTATGATTTTTCCCTCCTCCACAACTTACTGCATATTTTTCTAATATTCTAAAATTTGGTGTAGTTTTTCTCGTATCGTATATTTCAACCCCATAAGGTTTTGCTATATCTACAAATTTTTTTGTTTTTGTTGCTATTCCGCTTAACCTTTGAATTATATTTAAAGCTGTCCTTTCAGCAGAAAGAATGGTTTTATTTGATATAATTTCAACAATCTTATCTCCTTTTTTTATTATATCTCCATCATTTTTTATTTCTTTTATAATAGCTTTTGAATTTAACATTTTAAAACAAATTTTTACAAAATGAATTCCACAAACTATTCCTTGAGCCTTTGAAATCATAGTTCCATAAAATTTTTTGTTTTTATCAATAAATATATCTGTGGTTATGTCTTTATTCCCAATATCTTCTCTTAATGCGTTTTTAATTATACAATGAATCTTGTTCATAACTACATTATATTAAATACTTTTGTGAATTAATGTAAAATTTATTTGTTATGGTAAAAGTTAAGTTTTGTGGAGCTAGTGGTGGGGAAGTAACTGGTTCTAAATTCCTTGTAAGTTCTAATAAATCTAAAATTCTTTTAGATTGTGGTTTGTTCCAAGGGAAAAGATCTGAAAGTATTATTAAAAATAGTAAGTTTTCTTTTAATCCGTCAGATTTAGATGCATGTATTATATCCCATGCTCATATAGATCATACTGGAGCATTGCCACTACTTGTTAAAAATGGATTTTGTAATAAAATTTATATGACTAATATAACTCAAGAGATTTCTCATATAATGCTTCTTGATAGTGCAAAACTTCAAAAAGAGGATGCTGAATTTTATAATAAGATTCACCGTAATGAATATAAAGTAAATCAACTATATGATGAAGCTGATGTAGAAGAAACCTTTAAATCATTTAAATCAATAAAAAGGAATATGTTTATATCTATTACTGAAGATTTTTATTGTAAATTTTCAAATGCTGGACATGTTCTTGGTTCTTCTTCTATATACGTTAATGTTGAAAATACTAAAATTTTATATACAGGTGATATTGGAAGACGTAAACAATTTATTTTAAATCCTCCTTCCTTTGAATGCGATGTAGATTATCTTATAATAGAAAGCACTTATGGTGGTAGAGAACATCCTGAACCAATTATGGTTTATGAAAAATTTAAAGATTTAATTAGAAAAGCTGTAGAAAGAGAGTCAAAAATAATTATTCCATCTTTTTCTCTTGAAAGGACGCAAGAAATAGTTAATGTGTTTGATAGAATACGTCATGATGAAAATATTCCTAAAATTCCTCTATATGTTGATAGTCCAATGAGTGTAAAAATTACTGATATATTTAATAAATATATAAATGAGGAAGATTATTCAGAGGAGTTTAAAAAATATGCAAGAAAGGATAGAGATCCTTTCGGATATGATTATATATTTTATATATCATCTCAACACGATTCTAAAAAACTTAATTCAGCTAAAGGTCCTATGGTGATAATATCTGCTTCGGGTATGTGTGAAGGAGGAAGGGTTCTCCATCATATAAGAAATTCTATTGATAATCCAAATAATATCTTACTTCTTGTAGGATATCAAGCTTTGAATACTTGTGGAAGGAAACTTAAAGATGGTTCAAAAAAAGTCAAGATATTTGGTATTGAACACGAGGTTTGTTTTGAGGTTCATTCTATTGATTTTTTTTCATCACATGCTTCAAGCTCTGATCTCGTGAGTTATATAGAAAATATAAAACCAAAGCGAGGAATATTTTTAGTACATGGTGAAAATGAACAAAGGGAAGCATTGAAAAGTTTATTAGTTGAAAAAGGATTTAAAAACGTTTTTCTTCCTGATTTTGATGAAGAGATAATTTTGAGTTAAACTTTCATTTCTTTAAGGATTTTTATCCTGTCTCTTAATTCAATTGCAAGTTCAAAATTAAGATTTTCAGCTGCCTCTCTCATTTGTTTTTCAAGTTCTTCAATTATATTTTTAATATTGTTTTCATTTATATCTGATAGAATTTCTTCTATTGTCTTTATAGTCTTGAATTGTTTTTGTTTTCTTAATTCTTCATAACTTATATATGATTTTTGTATAGTTTTTGGTGTTATATTATGTTTTTTGTTGTAGTCAGATTGAATCTTTCTTCTTCTATTAGTTTCATCAATTGCATTTTTCATTGCTGGAGTTATATCATCTGCAAAAAGTATTACTTTTCCACATTTGTTTCGTGCTGCCCTGCCTGCAATTTGAATAATAGTTGTGTCATTTCTTAAAAACCCGCTAACATCAGCATTTAATATTGCTACTAAAGAAACTTCTGGTATATCAATTCCTTCTCTTAATAGATTTATACCTACCAACACATGAAATTCTCCTTTCCTAAATTTTTCTATTATCTCTATTCTTTCTAAGGTATCCATGGAGGAATGAATATATGCTGATTTTATTCCTTTATTGTTTAAGTAAGTAGATAAATCTTCACTTGTTTTTTTTGTAAGAGTAAGTACTAATGTTCTTTCATTGTTTTTAATTCTTTCATTTATCTCATATATAAGTTTTTTTATTTGTTCTTTATATGGATGGATTTCTATTTCAGGGTCAACTAATCCGGTAGGCCTTATTATTTGTTCAACAATTTTGTCTTTACTTATAGAAAGTTCATAAGTTTGTGGAGTGGCTGAAACAAAACAAGTTTGTGGTCTTAAAACTTCAAATTCCTCAAATTTTAAAGGTCTATTATCAAGTGCTGAAGGTAATCTAAACCCATAATCTACAAGGGTTTGCTTTCGTGATTTATCACCCTCATACATTCCTCTTATTTGTGGTATTGCAATATGGGATTCATCTATAAATAAAATATAGTTTGATGGAAAATAATCAATTAAACATATTGGTCTAGAACCTGGTGGTCTTTGAGTTAGATGTCTTGTGTAGTTTTCAATTCCATGACAATATCCAGTTGTTTGAAGTAATTCTATATCATATAAAGTTCTCTGTTTGAGTCTTTCCGCATATAGGTTTTTCCCTTCTTTTATTAATTGGTTATATCTTTCCTCTAATTCTTCTTTTATTGATTTTATAGCTATTTTTATAGTATCTTCATCTGTAATAAAATGTGACACAGGAGAAATTATAAACTCTTTTAATTTTCTTAATTCGGTTATATTTATTGGTTCTACTTCTGTTATTGATTTTATTTTTTCATCAATTTCTATTCTCAAAAATTTATCTAAATCAGATGGAAACACATCAATAATATTACCCCTTACTCTAAAAGTGGACCTTTTGAAATTTATTTCATCTCTTACATAACCCATTTTGACTAGTTTATCTATAAATATGTTTCTATTGATTTTCATATGTTTATATATTAAGAAAGAAAATTTTTCAAAATTTTGGGGAGTCCCAATATTGTATATACATGATACTGAAGCTATAACTATTGTGTCTGAGAAACGTAAAACTGATGAAGTCGCTTTTATCCTTAATTTATCTATATGTTCATTTATGTTTGCATCTTTTTCTATATATATATCAGTTTGAGGAATATATGCTTCTGGTTGATAATAATCATAATAAGATATAAAATATTCAACATGATTGTATGGAAAAAATGTTTTAAATTCACTATATAATTGAGCAGCAAGTACTTTATTTGGCGAGATAATTAAAGCAGGTCTATTTAATTGAGATATTACATTTGCTATTGTAAATGTTTTGCCACTCCCTGTAACACCTAAAAGAACTTGATTTTTAGAACCATTTTTAAAATTTTCAACTATCTTTTTAATTGCTTTTGGTTGATCCCCTTTGGGTTTGAATTGTGATACAAGTTTAAATTTCATCTATCCTATTATATATCTTAAAAAACCTTTATGTTTTTTTATTAAAGTTTCTGCTTTCTTTTTATCAATTTTTTTAACTGCCATAACTATTGCTACTTTTAAATTATAGTTTGTTTTTTTAAGATAATATCTTGCTTTATTTAAATCTAACCCAGTTATTTGGCATAAAACTCTTTCTGCTCTATTAATTAATTTTTTGTTAGTTGGCTTAACATCTACCATCCAGTTATGATAGACTTTTCCAGATATAATCATAGCTGAGGTAGTAATCATATTAAGTATTAATTTTGTTGCTGTGCCACTTTTCATTCTGGTAGAACCATTTATTGGTTCAGGGCCAACATCTACTGCTATTGTAATACATGGATGAGGTAGTTTTTCTTTATGATTTGCTGTAATAAAGATTACGTTCATCTTTTTTTTCAAAGCAGCATCAATTGCTCCTCTAACATAAGGTGTAATTCCACTTGCTGCTATTGCAATAAGTGTATCTTTTTGTTTTCCTTTATCTTGAATAATTTTGTAACCATCTTGATAGATATCTTCAGCTCCTTCTTTCGCTTTAAATATTGCTTTTGAACCACCACACATTATTGCCTGAAATTGTTTTGGATTAACTCCATAAGTTGGTGGGAGTTCGCTTGCTTCTAAAACTCCTAATCTTCCACTTGTACCTGCTCCTACAAAAAAAGTTGTTTTATTTGAGAGAAATGTTTTTGAGACTATAATAGCAGCTTTTTCAATCTCGGTAATAACTTTTCTTATGGCTTTTGGAACTTTTTTATCTTCATCATTTAGTTTTAGTAATATATTTCTTAAAGGAATTCTGTCGATGTTAAAGGTATTTTGATTTATTTTTTCTGTTGGTAGTGAAGCATAAAGTTTAAAAGTGATTTGTTTTTTTTCTTTTTTCATATTAATCCTCTTCTATTATAAACAATTGTGAAGATGAAGTATTATTAAGTTCAGAAGTTGATATGTTTATCTGAGATTCTATTGGTTTTATTATTTCAGGAAGATACGGTGTGCTTATCCAGTGAAGGATTCTATATATTAAAGATTTTGAGATATCTTTTGGTGTCGCAAAATTACCACTTATAATTATAAACGTTTTTTTAGGATCTGTCTTAGAACGTGTTAAATGATACAAAAGAAGAGTATCTCTTATTCTTTTTAAATTGTTTTGTGAACTTACCATAAGTATTGGTCTTTGTCCATAGCTTCTTAAAAGTCCTATTATAGGAATGTCGTTTATTGTTGAATATGGATGTATTAAAACGAGCCCAGCTATATTTTTATTGATTACACAGAATTTTGCTGCTACATTTGCTCCTAGCTGACTTCCTATGATAAATATTTTATCTTCAGTTATTCCATTAGAAGATAAATATAAGACAGCAGTATCAATGTCTCTTATCATTTTGTTATATTCATTATCATTTCCAGATACTGAAAAAGAAGAATATGTTTGAGATGAACCATCTGTTTTATAAATTGACACACCATGCCCTCTTAAATCTATAGCGGCCCAACCATATCCAAACGCTTCTATATGGCTAAACCAATTTTTCCATTCAGTATAGTTTTCTTTTTGTGAGTGAATAAGTAAAAGTAAAGGATAGTTTTCTTTTTTTGGCTTTACATATTTGAGGTGTATTTTCCAACCATCTTCTGTTTCAAGATATACGCTTCCTTGAGAATAAAGATAAATTCTCGTTAAAGCAAGAAATATTATAAATATTTTCATTTTTATTCTATTATTTCATCATCTTTAAACCATAATTTTATTTCTCTTTCAGCATCATCTTTATTTGCGCTTGCGTGAATTACATTTTCGAATTGTCCTTTTGTTGTTATTCTACCAAACGATCCTCTTATAGTCTCTGGATGGGCTTCTTCTGGATTAGTGGAACCAACTAATTTTCTGATTTCATATATTACATTCTCTCCGCTGTATACTAATGCAAGTATCTTGTTATTTTTTATCCCGTGTAGTTCACCTTTTATATATCTTATTAAATTTTCAAAGAAAGGCTGATTTTTAAGACTATCATAGTGTTTTCTTGCCAAATCATCTGTCACTTTTACAAGTTTTGCGGCAACCATTTCAAATCCAGAGTTTTCAAGCCTATCTATGATAAGTCCTGTAAGTTTTCTTACAGCAGCATCTGGTTTAATAAGTATAAGTGTTTTTTCTTTTGCCATCTGCGACTCCTTATTTATGATATGTAATTAAATTTTACAAATTTATAAAATATAATTCTATGAGACAAAATGGTATTTTTATAGTATTTGAAGGCCCTGATAAAACTGGAAAAACTACTCAAGCAAAGCTTCTAAAGGAGTATCTTGAAAAAAAGGGTATTAAAGTAGTTCTAACAAGAGAGCCAGGTGGAACTCAAGTTTCGGAGAAAATAAGAAATATAATTTTAGATCCTCAAAATAAAATGTCTCCACTATGTGAATTACTGTTATATGAAGCTTCACGAGCAGATCATGTAGAGAATTTAATTAAACCTTCAATTGAAAATGGTTATGTTGTTATATCTGATAGATTTACTCTCGCTAGTATTGTTTATCAAGGTTATGGTCGCAAATTAGGGGAGAAGATGGTAAAGGATATGAATGAAATTGTAACAAGAGGTTTAAAAATAGATATTATCTTTGGGTTTGATATTAGTGAAGAGGAATATTTTAAGAGAAGTAGCAAATTTTTGAAAGATAGAATAGAGCAAGAAGATAGAAGTTTTATGAAAAAGGTAATACATACATATAAAAAATTATTTAAAAAAATTAAAGGAGTTAAGATTATTGATTCATCGAAAAGTATAGATGAAATACATTGCTTTATAGTTAATGAAGTTAATAAAAAACTAAAATGAAATTTTCACAAATAATAGGACATACTAAAAATATAGAAATTCTTCTAAAGATTATAAATGGAGGGAAAATATTTCATTCTTATCTTTTTACAGGTATTGATGGTATAGGGAAAAAGATGGTTGCTTTGGCATTTGCTAAACATGTTCTTTGTATTGGAAAAAAAAATGATGAATGTATTTGTGAAAGTTGTAGAATGTTTTTAAAAGGAGTGCATCCAGATTTTCGTTTAGTGGATAAAACATTTCAAGCTTCATTACTTGGTGAAGAACCAGAAGAACAAGATAACATAAAAATATCAACTATAAGAGAAATAATAAGGTTTTCACAATTAGCACCTTCATTTTCAAAATATAAGATTATTGTTTTTGAAGATGCTCATAAGATAGTTATTGAGGCACAAAATGCTTTATTGAAAACTATTGAAGAACCGACTCCAACAACTCTATTTATTTTTATAACTCATACTAAAAATTTGTTATTACCAACTGTTGTGTCAAGATCTCAAATTTTAAATTTTACTTCTTTGAAAGTTGATGATGTGATTAAGATTTTAAAAGACAGAGGTTTTGATGAAAAAATATCTATTGATGCTGCTGAGTCAAGTGGTGGTTCAGTTTCTTTTGCCATTAAGCATATAGATATACTTAATGAGATAAAAGAATCTCTTGAATATGGACAATTAGCTCCATTTGTTATAGCGTCGAAATTATCTAAATCACAAAATCCGAAGCAATCTGCTTTTTCTCTTATAGATATATTAAACAATAGGATATATTATCTCGTTGAAAAAAATTTAAATCGCAATATAATAGAACGAGCTAATTTAATTATAAAGAAAAATCTTAAATACAAACAATATCTTCGCTATAATGTCAGTCCTCGTATAATATCCTTTTTGGTTCTTTATAAATATTTCTTATTTAGAAAAGAGCTTAAGGAGATTGTATGAAAAAATATTATATAACTACACCGTTATATTATGTTAATTATATTCCTCATATTGGACATGCTTATACTACAATTGCAGCAGACGTGTTATCTAGATATATGAGATCTAAAAAGAGAGATGTGTTTTTTCAAACTGGTACGGATGAACATGGAATAAATATAGAAAGAACAGCGCAATCTCATAATAAAAATCCTAAAGAATGGGCAGATGAGATAGTAGTTTGTTTTAAAGATATGTGGAAGGTTTTACATATTGAGTATGATTATTTTATAAGGACGACTGATAAAGAACATGAAAAACAAGTTCAACTGATTTTTGAAAAGTTAATTGATAATGGTGATATATATAAAGGTAACTATGAGGGACTTTATTGTAGCTCTTGTGAAAATTTTTATGAAGAGAGCGAGATAATTGAAAGTATGTGCCCTATTCATAAAAAACCTATTGAAAAGATTAGCGAAGAAACGTATTTTTTTAAACTCTCTAAATATCAAAACAAGCTTCTTGATTATTACAAGCAGAATCCAAAATTTCTTTCTCCTTCTTATAGAGCATTAGAAATTGTTAGATTTGTTGAAGGTGGGCTTAAGGATATATCTGTATCAAGAACAAGAGTTAAGTGGGGGATACCTGTACTTAGAGATCCTTCTCATACTATATATGTTTGGTTTGATGCTCTTCTTAATTATATTACAGGTCCTGGTTATAAGGTTAATAATCCAGATGAAAAATTTTATACTATTTGGCCTTGTGATATTCATCTCATAGGTAAAGAGATTTTTAGATTTCATGCAGTAATATGGCCTGCAATACTTATGGCTTTGGAGCTTCCTTTACCTAAAAAAGTTTATGCTCATGGATGGTGGACTGTAGAAGGTGAAAAAATGTCTAAGTCAAGGGGAAATATAATTAATCCTATTGATATAATAAGAGAATATAGCAGTGATGTTTTTAGATATTTTATATTTAGAGAAGTCCCTTTTGGACAAGATGGTGATTTTTCATATCAGGCATTAAGAAATAGATATAATTCAGAACTATGTAATGGACTTGGGAATCTGTTTTCAAGAGTATTAAGTATGGTTAAAAAATATTGTCAAAATATAATGCCTGAAAGTCCAGACAACTCAAAATTGATCAAGGATTTTCTTATCATAGAAAGAGAGATAGATGAAGCTATGGAAGAGTTAAATTTCAGTTTAGCTTTGGATAAAATTTGGAAAAAAATTTCATATATGAACAAATTGATAGATGAACAAAAACCTTGGGAGTTAGCAAAAACAGAACCAGAAAAATTAAAAGTTTTTTTAAGAGATATGATTTGGGGGCTTAGGATGATAGCTAAATGGATATATCCCTTTATGCCTGAAACATCAATTAAAATGAGTATGTATCTTGCGATAGGTGAAACTAAAGACAAAATAATTGGAGATGAAAAAATAATTCCATTGTTTCCAAGGAAAAATTAATTTTGTTCACCATTTTTTTCAGAGAAAAACATTCGAAACACAAAATAAACTATACCTGAAAGTGCATAAAGTAAAAAGAATAATAGAAGAGCATTTTGAGGGTAAAATATAATTAAAAATATTGTTGAAATGGTGGCAAGAAGTCCAATAGGCGATTTTACCATA
>JANZZP010000011.1 GCA_026419335.1 Elusimicrobiales bacterium
TATAGAAGCAATGACATTTGGTCTTCCAGTTGTAGGAACCGATGCCGGAGGTATAAAAGAAATAGTAAAAGATGGAATAAATGGATTTATAGTACCTAAACAAAATCCACAAAAATTAGCAGAAGCAATATTAAAAATATATTCAGATAAATACATTTATGAAAAGTTTTCTGAAAATTCAACTAAATTAGTAAAAGATTTTTCGTCATCTAATATGGCTAAACAAACTATTGATGTTTATGAAAAAATCATTAAAAATAATTAACTTAATAGATATTCCTTGGTATAGTGGAATTACTGAGTATGCCATATTACAGTCAGAAGCATTATCTTTTAATTCTCATAAAATCTTTTTTGCAATTCCAAAAACTAATCCAAAATTTTTAGAAATATCAAATAAATTTAAAACAATAGATATTTCAGATAGAAAGAAAATATTTTCTTTTAGCGATATAAGAAAGCTTATTCAATTCTTATCAGAAAATAAAATAGATATAATAAACGCTCATACCGGAAGAATGCAAACCTTAGCTTATATAGTAAGTTCATTTTTCCCAAAAATTAAATTAATAAGAACAAAAGCAGATGCAAAAGACATAAAGAAATCTTTTACCTATTCTAAAATAAACTACATAATATGTGGTTCAAAATACATCGAAAAGATGTATCTACAAAAAAATATAGATAAAAATATCAAAACTATATATTTATCATATAAATCTATAAAATCTTTCCCTCCGCCATCTAAAAAACCATTTTTAATAACAATAATAGGAAGATTAGATCCAGTAAAAGGTCACAACATATTCATAAAAGCTGCTTTAAAACTCCTTGAAAAAAGGAATGATATTTTTTTTATAATAGTTGGAAAAGAAGCAAATATAAAATGGGCTCAATTAAATTCAATTATACCTCAACATTATAAAAAATACTTTAAATATCTTGGTTATATTAATGATGTTTATGAAATTATGAAACATTCACATATAGGTATAATATCCTCAATAGGCAGTGAAGCAGTTTCAAGAGTTGCAATAGAATGGATGAACTCATCTAGGATGATAATATCAAGTAATGTTGGATGCTTACCAGAATTAATAGATACTGAATTTATATATCCTAAAGATGATTTCAATGAATTACATAATAAAATATTCCAAAACCTAGATTTAGAAAAAATCAGCAAAATTGGTCAATATAATAAAGAAAAATTCGAAACTCTTTTTGATTTCAATAAATTTATAAAAGAAACAAACAATGTTATTGAAGGATTATAATTCACCAATTAGAAAGTGCTTCAATAATTCTTTGATTCAATTCTTCATTACCAAGATTTACTTCTATAGATACGGCATCTTCATCCTTATCTTCAAAAATTTTAGTTTTCAAATAAGACATTTTTGCATATACATTATTCCCTGGGCAATCTGTTGCAGCAAGATCCCTATGAGCGTAAAAATAAGTTTTATTTATTTTATACCTATCTTTAAGATATTTAACTAATTTTATTATTGAAGATATTGTAGATTCAGTAACCTCATTATTTACTGGTGGATGGTAATTACCCATCACAGATATCCCAACATTATCAGTGTTTTGATTTGCTACA
This sequence comes from Elusimicrobiales bacterium, assembly GCA_026419335.1. Next base: position 1,610 of record JANZZP010000011.1, read on the forward strand.
TGAGCACCTACCGCAAGTATCGGTCTTCCTTCAAATATATCACCAATAGGATCTACTAAAAAATGATATCCTATATCTATCCATCCTCGCCCTTCTTGATGGTATTCTTGGATAACTTGAATTTCAATTACAGCATCATCATAACTTGTAGGATAATTACCAGCTGTGTTATGAATAGTTATTTTCTTAGGTGTGTGTTGAGTATAACTACCTGTAGGTTTTTTTGCTTCCCATTCCGCTCTCCTTATCAATTTAAAAGGTAAAACTTCAGGCAAAGATAAAGATTTATCATCTGTTGTTAATATTTGTAGTTTTTTTTTATCAAATTTAGTTAACTGAACTTCATAAACTAATATGTCAAATTTTTTATCTTTTACACCTTTATTAATTACAACAAATTTAAATTTTTCGATTTTGGTAGATAAATCGAATCTAACCCAAAATCTTCCATTTTTATAAATTTTATAAGCTGATGGTTTAATTATGTTATAACTAACACCTTCTTTTTCGGTTATTTGAGGAATCCATATCTCAAAAGAAACATTTACGTTGCTAACCTTACCCTGTACAGCAATAGCATTAAAATCTCCGCTTAAATTTTCTGATATTGGAGTTTCATAAAGAATATATGTTTTTTCATCAACTGAAATTGAATAATTTAGTGGATAATCAGTAGAAAATTTCACATAGCTTTGCGGATCATTTGAAAATACCATAAATATAAATAGAAAGAGTAATTTCAACATATATTCCTCCTCACCAATTTATAGTTTTATAAAAAAAAATCAAAAAGCAATATCTAAAGACTCTTGACATTTAATCTTACGACCCTTGACATGTCAAATCAACAATTCATCACCCTTGCACCTTAAATTATACTCGCTTGCCATAGACCTTGCATAAGCTCCACATGAAGAAATAATTAAATAATCCCCTTTGTTAGGCAACGCTATTTTAAAATTCTTTATAAAATAGTCAGAGCTCTCGCACAAAGGACCTACAATATCACATAAAACTTTTTTATTTGTATTTTTATTTAAGCTAAAAATTGGATGATATACACCATATAAAGCAGGCCTTATAAGATTATTCATACCACCATCTACTATGATGATATATCTTTTATTTATTTTTTTCCTATAAAGCACTTTAACCACAAGGATTCCACATGCAGCAACCACACTCCTACCAGGTTCAATTATAAATGAAAAAGAACTAAAATATGGTTTTATAATATTTAGAAGCTTTTTATGTCCCTGTGCCATCTCTCCTTCCCTTACCCCCAATCCACCTCCTATATCAATTACATTTATCTTTATACCATATAAATTGAGAGATTTAACAAATTCTACAATTTCTTTTAATGCCATTTCATAATATGTTAGATTAAATATCTGCGAACCAAGATGAAAGTGAATAGCTACAGGCACAAGATATTTTGATTTTATAGCAGACATATATATATTTCTGGCTGTTACAAAATCAACGCCAAACTTTGAATATTTTTCAGCAGTTCTTATATAATTATGAGTATCAACTGAAATGTTTGGATTAATTCTCACAGAAAAATTAGCTTTTAATTTAAGTTTAGAAGAAATATTTTTTAACTCAATAAATTCCTCATGAGATTCTATATTTATAAATGAAATCTTTTTTCTTATTGCTAATTCTAACTCATCATAAGTTTTCCCTACACCAGAAAAGGATATATCCTTAAAACCAATTTTACACGCAAGTTTTAATTCACCCCCACTTACAACATCTGCTCCAAATCCTATATCCTTTAAAATTTTACATATTTTCTCATTCGAATTAGCTTTAAAAGCATATAATAATCTAACAGGATAATTTCTAAAAGTTTTAATATACTTTAATGCCTCGTCAATTAAAGTTTGCTTATGGTAAATATAAGTTGGAGTTGTGTTTTTTGAAAGAATGTTTAAAATCTTTTCCTTATTTTCTTTTTCAAAATACCACATATTAATATAATAACAAAATAAGTCTTAATTTTTAAATCAATTTGAAAATCTTATTATTTTAAAAACAATATATAGATTAAAACTTAACTAATGATTATATGATACACCAAATCTACATTTAAATAAATTATTCTATTTTTTAACTAAAACTAAAATGCGCGGGAAGGGACTCGAACCCTTACGCCGTAAGGCATACGCCCCTCAAACGTACGCGTCTACCAGTTCCGCCACCCGCGCTTATACTTATAAATAAAATTTTACCTTTTTAAAAGTAGTTTTTCAAATTTTAAACAGGAACACTATCTTCAAATATAGTGAAAATCTCTTTGATTTTAATTGGATTTCTAGCTTTAAAAAGTTTTTTTCTCAAAGTAGTATTTAACGCAAGTTTAGATATTTTTGAAAGTATACTCAACTGAGAAGATGGATCATAATAAGGAGTTAATATTAAAAAAATAACTTTAACTGGTTTTATATCTGGAGACGAAAAATCAATTCCATCTTCACTTATCCCAACACTAATTATCGGTTTTTCAAGTCCTTCTATTCTAGCGTGTGGAATTGCAATCTGATGCCCTATAGCAGTAGAGAACAACTTTTCTCTTTTTATAATTTTTTCAGATATATCATTTTTAGAAACAGAAGGAATAAATTGAGATAACTTATCTACAAGTTCAATTATAGCAGAAAATCTATCCTTTGATTTTAACCCAACGATACTTCCCTCTACATTAAATATCTCATCTAACCTTAAAGTTTGTTTTATCTCAAATTCATCGTGAATCTCACCTGTAAGATCTTCAAGAATATCTTCAATAGTTAAAAGACCTGTAATTTCTCCTTTTTCATTCTCAACAATAAGCATAGGTTGATGATTTTCTTGAATTAATCTAAGAACATTTTCTATAAATTCATTTTCTTTTACTTTATATAAAGGTCTTATACATTTTTGTATAGAAAAATTCTGATAAGTACAAAAATGATTGTTAAATATTATATCTTTTATATGAACATAACCAATAAAATTCCCTTCCGCATTTTTTACTGGATACCTTGAAAACTTTTTAATACAAACTATATTAAAAAAGTCATCAAAACTTACATCTAAATTTAAAGAAATTATCTTATCAACAGGAACCATAACTTCTTTAACTGTAGTTTTACCGAAATCAAAAAGATGATCAAACATCATAAGTCTTTGTAAAGAAATTTTACCTATTTCTTCTGATTTAGAAAGTATCAATCTAATTTCATCTTCTGAATGAGAAGCTTCATTTTTTACAGCCTTCAATCCGATTAACGAAACAAAAAATTCAGAAACATTATTTATAATGAGCATAGGATAATAGGTAATTTTATAAAAAACCTTTAAAGGTATTGCTGAAAGTAATACCACTTTTTCAGATGCTGATATTGCTATATATTTTGGAACCTGTTCTCCTAAAACTATGTGAGCAAAAGTAACGATAAAAAATGAAACAATTATTGATATAGAGTAAGATGATATTTTTAATGTTAAAAGAGAAATCTCGGGTATTAAACTGTTTATAAGAGAAGAAACATAAGGTTGAGCAACCCAGCCAAGCCCTATACTTGAAGCTGTTATACCTAACTGAATTGATGCAAGGTATGCATTTATATTATTTAAAATTTCAAGTGATATTTTAGCTACAATATTTTTTTCATTTTGTGCAAGTTCTTCAATTCTGGTTCTTCTAACACTAACTATAGCAAATTCAGCAAGAACAAATACACCATTAAGTCCAAGAAAAAAAATTATAGAAAAAATCTTAAACAATTCCATTCAAAAAATTACTTTTTTTCGACATTGGTTGTAGGTATAGGAGGAGGAACAGAATCATATAAAACAGACTTATGTCTTAAAGGATAAAGTATTGTAAGTATTACAGAGTTTACTGCAAAGGCAATAGCTAAATACATTGTAAATTTCTTTATAAAAGTAGTTCCACCCGGTGATGAAAAAAGAGAATCTCCCCCACCACCAAACATACTAATGGCAGAACCTTTACTTGTTTGAAACAAAAGTATTGAAACTATAAGCAAAAAACATATAATAATATGGATAGCAAGGAAAAAATTAAACATTCATTCCCCCTTCATCTGCTTAAAGCTTCAAGTCCAGGTAATAACTTTCCCTCAACAAACTCAAGACTTGCTCCACCACCTGTAGAACAATGTGAAACCTCTTCTGATTTTACTCCAGATTTCTTTAAAGCATTTAGAGTATCACCACCACCAATAACACTTATCGCACCACTTTTAGTAGCTTGAGCTACAATTCTCGCAATTTCTATGCTACCCCTTGCAAATCTATCCATCTCAAATATTCCAACAGGACCATTCCAAAATATTGTCTTCGCTTGAAGTATTTTTTCTGCAAATATTGATATAGTTCTTTCGCCAATATCTACACCGATCCAACCATCCGGTATAGCCATAGACTGTGTATTTTGGAATTCAGAATCTTCTTTTACTTCTTTAACTACTATATGATCGCTCGGAAGTATAAGTTCAACTCCATTTCTAAAAGCTTTGAGAATAATTTTTTTTGCTTCCTCTATTTTATCATTCTCAACTAATGAATTACCTACATTTACATCTTGTGCTTTCAAAAAAGTATATGCCATAGCTCCACCAATAATCAAAGCATCAACCCTATCAAGAAGACTATTTAACACCTCTATTTTATCACTTACCTTCGCACCGCCAATAATGGCAACAAAAGGCCTTTGCGGATTCGTCATAATTTTTTCTAAATATTCGAGCTCTTTTTGAAGCAAAAAACCTATACCGCAAGGAAGATATTTTGTTATAGCACTTGTTGAAGCATGAGCTCTATGTATCGCTCCAAAAGCATCCTGAACAAAATAATCACACCCTTTAGCAAGTTCCTTTGCAAAAGATTCATCATTTTTCTCTTCTTCAGGATGGTATCTAAGATTCTCACATAAAAGTATTTCTCCATTTTTTAAATTAGATTTTGCCGACTCACAACTTTGACCAATACAATCTTCTACAAAATAAGTTTTTGCCCCCATGATTTTTTCGACATATTCAACTAATGGTTTAAGACTATATTTTGGCTCAATCTTTCCTTTAGGACGTCCTAAATGAGATATCAATACTATTTTTGCATCTCTTGTAAGTAAATATTTTATAGTTTTTTCAGTCTCCCTAATCCTTGTATCATCACTAACTTTACCATCTTTCATTGGAACATTATAGTCAACTCTAACAAGCACAGTTGAACCTTTAGATATTCCCATATCTTGAATTTTTTTAAGTTTTAATACAGGTCTTGTATTCATAAACATCTCCTTTTATTTATTTTTTATTTTAACTTTTTTTTCAAGAATTTGAGCGACAATATCTTTTAACCCAGGAGCAGTTCTTTCTTTAAGATAATAAGTTATTCTAAGTGAAGGTTTATTAAACTTCAAATGTGCAGCAAGATCAATAGGTGTCCCTACTAAAACTAAATCACATGGAACTTTTTCTATGGTTTCTCTTAACTCCTTCATTTGTGTTTTCCCATATCCCATAGCAGGAAGAATATTTTCAAGGTGTGTATATTTTTGATAGACTTCTTTTATAGAACCAACAGCATAAGGTCTTGGATCAATAATCTCACTTGCACCATGTTCTTTTGCAGCTACATAAGCAGCTCCATAATTCATCTCACCATGAGTAAGCGTTGGACCATCTTCAACTACAAGAATTTTCTTTCCTTTTATTTGAGTGACATCACCTTTAACAACTACTGGACTTTCTGCTTCTATGATTTTAGCATCTGGATTGGCTGATAAAATACTTGATTTTACTTTTTCTACATCATCCGGCTCAGCTGTATCAACTTTATTTATTATAACTACATCTGCCATTCTAAGATTTGTAGCACCAGGATGATAATGATTCTCATGTCCAGCCCTTAAAGGATCGGTAACAACTATATGAAGGTCTGGTTTAAAAAATGGAAGATCATTATTACCACCATCCCAAAGTATCACATCTGCTTCCTTCTCTGCTTCTCTCAAAATTTTTTCATAGTCAACTCCAGCATAGACAACATGCCCTTCACTTATATGTGGTTCATATTCCTCCATTTCTTCTATAGTACAGTTTTGTTCATGCATATCTTTTATAGAAGCAAACCTTTGACAAACTTGCTTTTCTAAATCTCCATATGGCATAGGATGCCTCACCACTACAACTTTTTTTTCCATTTCTTTTAAAATAGATGCAATTTTACGTGAAGTTTGACTTTTACCACAACCAGTTCTTACAGCACATACTGCTATAATAGGTTTTGTAGATTTCAACATAGTATGTTCACCGCTCAAAAGCCTATAATCAGCTCCACAAGCAAGCGCTATAGAAGCTCTCTCCATAACATAATTAAAACTAACATCACTATAAGCAAAAACAACCTCGTCAACTTTATACTTCTCAATGATATCTGGAAGTTCACTTTCATCATATATTGGTATACCATTAGGATATAATTTGCCAGATAAAGAAGCAGGATACTTTCTCCCAGCTATGTTTGGGATTTGCTGTGCGGTAAAAGCAACAACCTCATATTCATCTTTATCTTTATAATATACATTAAAATTATGGAAATCTCTTCCTGCTGCTCCCATTATCACCACTTTCTTTCGCTTTGACATAAATCCTCCTCTTCACATAAAAGCTAAATACCTTTTTCTATGATATATAATACTAAATCAACAACTCTATTAGAATAACCCCATTCATTATCATACCAAGCAAGAACTTTGATAAAGTTACCTTCTATTACTTTTGTTAACTTCCCATCAACAAAAGAACTTAAAGGACAATGATTAAAATCAATAGATACTAATGGTTCATCAGTATATCCTAATATACCTTTAAGAGTAGTTTCACTTGCATCTTTAAGTGCAGCATTTATCTCTTCACTAGTAGTATTTTTCTTAAGAGTAGCAGAAAGATCTACAACAGACACATTTGGAGTTGGAACTCTTATAGCAAACCCATCGAGTTTTCCTTTGAGCTCAGGCATAACTAAGCCTATCGCTTTTGCTGCACCAGTTGTAGTTGGAATCATGCTTAATGCTCCAGCTCTTGCTCTTCTTAAATCAGAGTGAGCCATATCAAGAATCCTCTGATCATTTGTATATGAATGTATTGTAGTCATTAAACCTTTTTCAATACCCCATTTTTCATGAATCACTTTTACGACAGGAGCAAGACAATTTGTAGTACAGCTAGCATTTGATATTACATGATGATTTTTGGGGTCATATTTTTCGTGATTTACTCCCATTACAATAGTTATATCTTCACCTTCCGCAGGAGCAGTTATTATAACTTTCTTCGCACCACCCTTCGTTATATGATTTTCTGCACCTTTTACCTCTTTTCCTTTTTTATTTATACCATCCTTTTTTACAGTAAAAAGTCCAGTAGACTCTATAACTATATCAACACCTAAATCTTTCCAAGGAAGTTCTGATGGTTCTTTTTTCTTCAGAACTTTAACTCTTTTACCATCTATAGATATTTCATCCTCTCCAATAACTTTCACTTCACCTTGATATGTCCCATGAACAGAGTCATATTTAAAAAGATGAGCATTTGTTTTTGCATCAGTCAAATCATTAACAGCAGCCACTTCTATATCATTAATCTTTTTTTCAAAAATTGCTCTTGCAACAAGTCTTCCTATCCTACCAAAACCATTTATACCAATTTTAACCGCCATACCAACCTCCTTTATATACCACATTTATTTTTAGAAATCAGCACTGCTGCTAACTTACATTCTTTAAAATATTATATAAAATTAATTTCACATCTAAAAATCAAACATAGTAAAAACTAAACAACTTATTATATAATATACATTATAAGAGGAGGAAATTATGACCGCATTTGTATTGTGTAAACTTATCGCTGGTTTAGAACAAAAAGCTATTTCAAATATAAGGAACATCAGAGGGATTAAAGAGGTTTACCTCACTTTTGGAGCATGGGACGCAATACTTATAGCAGAAGCAGAAACAATGGATAAACTTTCAAATCTCATTCTTAGAGAAATAAGAGCTACACATGGAGTTCAAACAACTGAAACATTAGTAACTACAAACTATTAAATTGATATAAACTTATGTCAGATAAATTACCACAAAATAAACTTATACTTATTGTTGATGATGAAGAAGGGATAAGAGAGCTGTTAGATATTGCTTTAAAAAATGAAGGGTTTAAAACTGAAAAAGCTACAACCGGAAAAGATGCTATTGAAAAAATTAAAAATAACAATTATGACTTAATACTCTTAGACTTAATGTTGCCAGGATATGGTGGTTTTGAAATATTAAGAGAACTTCAGATAGAAGGGAAAGCATCTATACCGGTTATAATAATAACAGGTAAATATATGGATAGAAGCACAAAAGAGATGATAAAAATGGAGCCAAATGTAGTTGATCTTATTGAAAAACCGATTAAAATTAATATTTTTATATCAATAGTACATAAAATACTTAAAACAAATTCCTTCAAATGAATATCATCATTTACCTTTTCTATCCTCCATTTATAATCGCTATGCTTTTTTCTTATCCTCTACTTTTAAAACTAATTTCAAATACTAAAAATTTTTATAGCTTTATTTTTGGAGTAATAAGTTACATAACAATTCACTTAATTTGGGGAAATAGAAAATTAATTAACAAACTTTATATAATTTCACATGAACTATCACATGCTATCGCAGGTGTTCTACAAGGAAATAGTATTAAAAAAATAAAAATATATTCGAATAAAGGATATGTTTCGTTTAAAAAAAAACCACATAGTTTGACTATTATTTTCCCTTATTTCTTTCCACTTTATAATATATTATTATTAATTTTATATGCATTATACTTTTACATTTTTGGAAACTTTAATCATATTTTATTCCTATTCATTCAAGGATTTACTTTATCATTTCATATTTTAAATACGCTTCACATTATATCAACTCATCAAAGTGATTTCAAAAAATTTGGTGGAAAGTTCAAATCTATTATTACAATAATTTCAGCAAATTTAATTATTATCTCTATATTTATAATTACATTTTTCATAAATAAACAAAATATTAGTTCTTTTATAAAAAATATAATATATAACTACATTTCTATAATAAAATTTATTATGAATTTTTTTCTTGACGTTATTACTTACATTTTAAAATATGGTTATAAAATTTTTTAGAACATTTTTTTTAACTTTTATTTTAATATTTATATTCTTTATAGGAGTCAGTTTCCACTTTAGTAAAAAAATATTTTCAAAAGAAGTAATAAAATATAACTTAATAAATATTCTTTATTCTCAATATGGATTAACAGCAAGTTTTCAAGATATAAAATACAAAAAACCAGATAATTTTACTATAAATGATTTAACCTTAATTTCAAAAGATTTAAACATATCAATTAAAACACTTTCATTTAATGTTGATATATTTGAAATTATTAAAAACAGAAAATTAATTATATTACCTAGATCATTTGAAATAATATCTATGGAAGCAAGATATATAAATAATAAAAATAAAAACTATTGGTCATTAAGAGATTACCTCAAATTTTTTTATAATATAAATACTCTTTCTATCAAAGATTCAAAAATTTTAATTATACAAAATGAAAATAACAATAAAACCATCGAAATAAATGATTTACAAGCATCAAAATCCTTTTTTTCTGATACTGTTGAAATTGACTTTAAAGGAACTTATTTGTTTAATGCTAAGAAAATTCATATTAACTCTATATTTGAAATTGAAGAAAACTCTATTGCAATAAAAAAATTAATTACTGAATTAAATTCAAAAGACATCCAGTTATCAGGAATTATAAATCTAACAGAAAGATTAAATACTGAACTCGAAATAAAAGTTAATACACCTTTTGATTTAAAAGAAATAATAAATATTCCTCACTCCATAAAAATAAATCCTTTTACCTCTAAAGCTAAAGGAGAATGTATAAACAATATCATTTCCTTTAATATTAAAATACCTTCTCTATATACAAGTGTAGATATAATTTATGACCATTTACTAAACAAATTCAATGAAATAAACATTAAAAGTTCTTTGATAGATTATAGTGATATTAAAGAATATATTGACGAATATGTAAAAAACTTCAACGGAAAAATTAATTTAGAAATAAATATTAAACCTCAAACTCATAATTACAGAATAAATGCTGATAGTAATAATTTTAGTTTTACAGATTTATTAGGGGCAATAAATTTTAAGAATACTAATGGTAAACTAGTAATAACACCAGATTTTCACGCTTTAAATATAACCCAAACTCAAGGCATATTTCCAATTGGTAAAATAACAGGAAGTTTTCAAATAGAAGGTAATCAGAATTTAGAAAAAATTAAAACTAATTTAAAACTCAATGGAAATTATATTAAATCAAATATTACAATTAAAAATGCTAAAGATTATAAAGATAGAAATTATCTAATCGAATTACTAACTCAAAATTTTTCATTTCAAAAAATGATAGATTTATCTAATTACTTCAAAACAAAAGTAAACGAACAAAAAATAATAAAAGATTCAAGATATAATTTTATAGATAAACCAATGAAAATAAAATTAATATCAACTGGATATGAAGATGAACCCTACATCGCAGCAAAAAAAATTATAATTAACGCAAATTACAAAAATGCAAATGAAATTCTAAAATCTAATGGAGAGTTTAAAATAAAAATATTAGATGGACAAATAAAAAACATTCAACAAAACATAAAAGAAAACAAAATATATGAGCTTATACTATTACCAATACTACAAATATATAAATTAAATAGAACTGGAGCACTTAAAATAGACTATGAGCTTAAAACTATAAATTTTTCAGATATGGGTTCTTATTTTAAAACAAATAATGCTAAAATAGTAATAGACAAATTCTATCTCAACTCAGTTGAGTTTTTGATATATAGCCGAGGAGAGATAGATTTTAATTCAAAAAAAATAAATATGAACGTATATGTTATAAATAAAAAAGATTTCAAACGTGGAGCACTACCTGAAACTTTAACCGACGCGAAAGGTAGGCCATCGTTAGCATTTAATATTTCAGGAAGTTTTGAAAAAAATGAAATTAAAATAATAGACGCAACAAATACAACTGAACTTGTTGAATCAGAAGTAAAAAAGTCTATAGATATTGAAGAATAAGGAGGAATTATGCCAAAAAATAAATTTGATATAGTTGGAATATTACAAGAACATGGAGCTATATTAAATGGACATTTTCAATTACCTTCTGGATTTCATTCTCAGACATATATACAAACATCTATAGTTCTTCAATATCCACATATTGCACAAAAAATAGCAAAAGAAATGTCAGAAAAATTTAATGAAACTATAGATGTTATACTTTCACCAAATCCTGCCATACTGGTCATAGGGCAAGAAATAGCAAGAATTAAAAAGGCAAGATCAATATTTACAGAAAGAAATGAAGGAGTTATGGTTTTAAAAAGAAATTTTAAAATAAACGAAAATGAAAAAGTATTAATAGTGGATGATGTCTTTTCTACTGGAAAAATATGTTCAGAAGCAATATCATTAATAAGAAACTATAAAGCAAAGGTTATAGGAATATGTGCAATAATTGATAGATCAACCGGAGAATTACCATTTAATATACCTGTTAGAGCATTGGCATCTTATCCTTTAGAGCTATATACTCCACAAAACTGCCCTTTATGTAAAATGGGTTTACCTTTCTCATCAATATCATCAACCAAATAAAATGAAGACTGATATTATAGCTTTAATGAGTGATTTTGGAAGTCTTGACCCATTTGTAGGTATGATGAAAGGTGTAATATATTCAAAAAATAACAAAGTTAAAATAATTGATATAACTCATGAAATCCCACCTCAAGATATAAGAACTGCTGCCTTTTATTTAATGGTCACAATACCATATTTACCAAAAAATTCAATATGTATATGTGTAGTAGATCCTGATGTAGGAAGTGGTAGAACTATATTATGGGTTAAGACAGAAAAACACCAAATAATAACTCCAGATAATGGGCTTGTAAGTTGGGTTGAGGAATATGAAAGAATAAAAGAAGTAAGAGCAATAACAAATTCAAATTTATTTCTTGAAAAAATAAGTTCTACATTTCATGGACGTGATATAATGGCACCAGTTGCTGCTGCATTATCAAAAGGAATCAAAGAAACTGAATTAGGACCTATATATAATGAATTTAGAAAAATTTCGTTTCCACACCCACAACGAGTAGGTAATAGAATACTAGCAGAGATTATTGCTATTGATAGATTTGGTAATGCAATAACTAACATCAGAAAGGATTATGTTACTCCATCATCAATTTTTACTATAAAAAATATAGTAATTGAAGGACTCACACCAGTATACTCTTTTGGTGAAAATGAACAAGAAATTGCAGTTGTTGGTTCATATGATTTTATTGAATTTTCTATTAAAAACTCAAACTTCTCAAAAGTACATGATATAAAACCTGGAGAAAAATTGGAGGTAATACTTAATATATGAAAACTATAAAGTTAAAGGAAAAATATATCGAGAGATTAAACTCACATACATGGATATTTTCAAACGAAATAGAAAAACATGATTTCTCTGTTCAAAATGGAGAAATATGTAAAATTGAATACAAAGATGGAAATATATGTGGAATTGGTTTTTATAACCCACATAGTTTAATATCAGTTAGACTTCTTGCCAAAGGAATTGATAATGTAGATAATAATTTCTTTTTTTCAAAGATAAAAGAAGCATACCAATACCGTAAAAAAATAGGGATAGAAGAAAGTGGAAGGTTTTTTTTTGGTGAAAGTGATGGTATAGGTGGACTAATTATAGATAAATACAATGACGTTATAACAATTGAGATTTTATCGAGTGGAGTTGAACTTATAATTGAAGATATAAAAAATATCATAAAAGATATATTTAATCCCAAAGCATTAGTTATTTTTAAAGATCATCCTTACCGAATTCTTGAAGGCCTCAAAATCGAAAAAACAGAAATTATAGGAACTTTACCAAAAAAAATTATAATAACTGAAAATAATGCAAAATTTGAAGTTGATATTTTAAAATTACAAAAAACTGGATGGTATTTTGATCAAAGAGACAATAGGGCAATATTAATTCCTTATTTTAAAAATAAAAATGTATTAGACCTCTATTGTTATACAGGAGCATTTTCAATAATAGCTGCTAAAAATGGTGCCAAACAAGTATGGGGTATAGATTCATCACAAACTTCAATAGAATTTGCTCAAAAAAATGCTAAATTAAACAAAGTTGATTCAAGAATTATCTTTAAAAAAGAATCTTCTTCTAAAATATTAGAGGCACTTGTAAAAGGAGAGCTACCTGTAAAACCAGATTTTATACTACTAGATCCACCAAATCTTGTTAGAAATAAAAGATATCTGCATCAAGCAAAAAGACATTACATTAGAATTTTAAAACAAGCTCTAAAAGGTGTAGAAAAAGACGGCTATGTTGCATTTTCAACTTGTAGTCAACATATAGATGATGAGATATTCAATGAAATAGTTACAACTGCATCTGTTAAATCCAAAAGAAAAGTTTTCATACTATACACAGGAACTCAGGCAAAAGATCATCCAATAATTGCAGGAATGAAAGAAACAAAATATTTAAGATTTATTCTATTGAATGTTATTGAATAAAACTAAAAAAACAAAAGATTTTTTTGAAAGAATATACTTAAAATATACAAACAAAAATTATTTATTTTCTGATCCAATAATTTTTCCATGGCGTTTTAAAGAAAAAACAGACATAGAAATAGCAGCTTTAATATCATCTTCACTATCTTATGGTAACGTAAAACAGATACATAACATACTTGAAAAAATTTTTTTTATTTTAAAAATTCCATCTAATTACTTGAAAAATACAACTGATGAAAAAATCAAAAAAGACTTCAAAAACATAAAACATAGATTTACAACGGGAAAAGAAGTATCACATTTTTTAATAAAACTCAAATATATATATATTTTAAATAAAGATATGGAATCAGTATTTCTAAAATTTTATAATCAACATGACTCAATAGATATATCATATACAAATTTTATCCTTAACATTTTCGGATTAAAGTTTAAAACGCTAATCCCGAATCCACAAAATAAAAGTGCTATGAAGAGATTTAACATGTTTCTTAGATGGATGGTAAGAAAAGATAATATAGATTTCGGAATATGGAAAAACATCTCTACAACAAAGCTTATATATCCATTAGATACACATATACATAAATTTGCTTTAAAAAACAATATCACATCTCGTAAAGATAGTTCTATAATAACAGCAATTGAAATTACTAATTTTTTTAAAAAGTTAAACTCAAAAGACCCTGTTAAATATGATTTTGCTATATCCAGATTAGGTATTTTAAAAAGTTTTGAAATTTAATAAAATATAGTTGGGGATGTTCGCTTAATATTAACACAAGGAGGTAAGTTATGCAATCATTAAAAGGAACAAAAACTGAAAAAAATTTACTTACAGCATTTGCGGGTGAATCACAAGCAAGAAATCGATATACATTTTATGCAAGTGTAGCTAAAAAAGAAGGATATATCCAAATAGCAAATATATTTGAAGAAACAGCCGATAATGAAAAAGAACATGCTAAAAGATTTTTTAAATTTCTTGAAGGAGGCATGGTGGAAATAAATAACGATGTGAAATTTCCAGCAGGAATAATATCTGATACAAAGACAAACCTCCTAAACGCAGCAAAAGGAGAAAATGAGGAATGGACACATATGTATCCTGAATATGCAAAAATTGCAAGAGAAGAAGGATTCGAATCAATAGCAAAGGTTTTTGAAGAAATAGCAAAAGTAGAAAAACACCATGAAGAAAGATATCTTAAGTTAGCAAAAAACATAGAAGAAGGAAAAGTTTTCAAAAAAGATATTATAGTCAAATGGAAATGTATAAATTGTGGTTATATATATGAAGGCAAAGAAGCACCTCTTTCTTGTCCTTCTTGCGCTCACCCACAATCATTTTTTGAACTATTATCTGATAACTTTTAATAAAAAAGGAGGTTTAATGGAAGAAAATATCCAAAAACAAGAAATAAAAAGAACAGTAACATTAAAAGGAAGAGAATTCACTCTTATTGGTGATGAAGTAAAAGTTGGGCAAAAAGCTCCTGATTTTAAAGTTTTATCTAATGATTTAACACCAATGAAGTTTTACAGGACATATAGCGGAAGAATTGTTTTAATTTCATCAGTCCCATCATTAGACACACCTGTATGTGAACTTGAAACAAGAAAATTTAATTCTGAAGCACAAAAACTATCTAGTGATATAGACATAATAACCATAAGTATGGATCTTCCTTTTGCCCAAAAAAGATGGTGTGGAGCAAATGGAATAGATAGAGTAAAAACATATTCCGATCATCTTAAAGCTGATTTTGGTAAATCTTATGGTGTTCTTATCAAAGAACTAAGATTACTTGCAAGATGTATATTTATAATTGATAAAGATGGTATTATAAAGTATATTCAACTTGTAAAGGAAATAACAAATGAACCTAACTATGAAGAAGCAATCAACACATTAAAAAATATTATATAAGGAGGCGTAGTAATGACATCTCTTAAAGGAATATACAAATGTGAAATTTGTGGTAATATTATAGAGGTTCTCCACATAGGGAAAGGAGATATTATTTGCTGTGGCAAAGAAATGAAAATTTGTGTAGAAAACACAATAGATGCTTCCAAGGAAAAACATGTTCCAGTAATAGAAAAAACGCCAACTGGATACATAGTAAGGGTTGGTACAATAGAACATCCGATGGAAGAAAAACATTTTATAGAATGGATAGAGTTAATAGCTGACGGAGTTAGTTATAGGAAATTCTTAAAACCAGGAGATAAACCTATAGCTGAATTTTGCGTTAAAGCTACAAAGATAGAAGCAAGGGAATATTGTAATCTTCATGGACTTTGGAAATCATCAAATTAAATAAGGAGGTTAAATGAAAAAATATGTATGTAAAGTATGTGGATATATCTATGATCCAGAACAAGGGGACCCAGATTCAAATATCCCACCAAAAACTCCTTTCGAAAAACTTCCAGATAATTGGGTTTGTCCAGTATGTGGAGTAGGGAAATCTGACTTCGAACCAATGGATTAAACAAAACAAAAAGCTTTTATAAACTAATAAGGCGGGTTATAAGAATACCCGCCTTATTTTTTATGATATTCGTTTATTGTTTTTTATTTTTCAAGAAGTGATGAAAAAACATCATGATGTTCTTCTTCATCAGCAAGAATTTTTTTGAAAAGATCTGCGGTGACATAATCATTTTCTTTCATAGCTAATTCTATTATCTTCTTATATAATTCTATTGCTCCCTCTTCATCTTTCTTATCCTGTTTAATCATCTCTTCAAGACAATCACCAACAAATATTGGAGATGGTTTTGTTGTAGGAATTCCACCTAAATAATTTAACCTTTCAGCAATAGACTCCGCATGCTTCATCTCCTCTATCGCTATTTTTTTAAACTCATCTTTTACAGAATGTCCTTCAACTCCTTTCCACAATACATGCTGCCACATATATTGAATTGATACCTGAATCTCTCTTGCTATAGCTTCATTAAGCATTTTTTTAAGATTTTCTGATGCCATACTACCTCCTATAAATAAATTTTATCATTTTAATATATTATCAAGTATCATCATTAAAACAAAGCCACATACCAACCACCAAGTTGCTAATTTCCCATAACCTTTATCATGAGATTCAGGAATCATCTCTCCACTTATAACATAAAGCATACAACCAGCTGAAAAAGATAAGAATAATGGCAAAATATTATTAAATGAATTAACAATAGATATACCAATAAATCCTCCAACAGGTTCAACCATACCAGATAAAAAAGTAATAAAAAAACAATACAATGGAGAATAACCAAGAGAAAGCATAGGTAATGCTATAGCTGTTCCCTCTGGAACATTTTGAATACCAATACCTAATGCAAGAGCAATGGATTTTGTTTTATCATCAATAGCCCATGATGTTCCAACACTCATACCCTCTGGAAGATTATGTATAGTTATAGCAAACATAAACAAAAATATTCGTTTTATATTTAGTTGAGGTCCCTCTCTACCTTTAAAAAAATGCTCATGAGGAATAATTCTAGAAATTATTTCTATAAAAAAAACTCCTGAAATCAACCCTAAGGCAACAATCCAAACATTAGAAATTTCAAGTGCAGGTATAATAAGACTAAAGAAAGTGGCAGCAAGCATTATACCACCTGATATACCAAGCATAGATGAATAAGTTTTATGAGATATTTTTCTATTTACAAAAAAAACTGGTATCGCTCCAAAAATAGTAAAAAAACCAGAAAAAAATGAGAGTAAGGTTCCTTTAAATATCTCACTCATTTATAGCACTGACAAGTATCTTTTTATTTCAAAATCTGTTACATGAATACGATATGAATCCCATTCTATCTTTTTATTTTCTATAAGCTTATTGAAAACATGTTCACCCAAAATTTCCTTTAGCAATAATGATTTTTCTGCTTCTTCTATTGCCTCTATTAATGAACCCGGAAGCGTTTCTATTTTTTTTGCCTTTCGCTCTATTTCGTTCATTTCATATATATCAGCTTCAACTGGTTCTTTTAACTTAATCTTATCTCGTATCCCACAAAGCCCTGCCCTCAACATCACTGCGAAAGCAAGATAAGGATTAGAACCAGGATCAGGAAATCTTGCTTCAATTCGTGTAGATTTTTCCCTACCAAGTTTTGCTTGAGGTACTCTAATAAGAACTGATCTGTTTCTTCTTGCCCAGGCAATATATACAGGTGCTTCGTACCCTGGAACAAGTCTTTTATATGAGTTAACCCATTGATTTGTAACTATACATATTTCTCTTACATATTTCATTATTCCTGCAATATAATGTTTTGCGATATCAGAGAGAAAATAAGAATCACTTTTATCAAAAAACATATTCCTACCATTTTTAAAAAGAGACTGATGAACATGCATGCCACTACCGTTAACACCATTTAATGGTTTTGGCATAAAAGTAGCATAAACACCGTGTCTTGAAGCAACTTGTTTGACTACAAGTTTATAAAGTATTACTCTATCAGCCATAGTAAGAGCATCTGTATATCTTAAATCAATTTCATGTTGACTAGGTGCTACCTCATGATGAGAGTATTCTACTGGTATATTCATTTCATCTAATACCTGTATAGTCTTTTTTCTCAAATCATTTGCTTCATCAACTGGCACTGAATCAAAATATCCACCATCGTCTACGGTATCTGGAGATAAATTTGATTTAAAATAAAAATACTCCAACTCAGGACCAACCATAAAATCAGTAAATCCCATAGATTTCATATACTCTATATTCTTTTTTAAAACATATCTAGTATCTCCTTCATAATTTTTCCCATCTGGTGTAAGGATGTCACCAAACATTATAGCTGTTTTTGCACCATCAAATCCTTCTGGAAGAATATTAAATGTTTTTGGATCAGGCATAAGTAACAAGTCAGATTCATATATTCGTGCAAAACCTTCAATTGAAGAACCATCAAACCCCATACCTTCATTTAGAGCATGTTCAAGTTCTCTTCTAGTAATTGTGAATGCCTTTAATTGCCCAAGTATATCAACAAAACATAGCTTTATGAACTTAATTGAATTTTCATCAACCTGCTTTATTATATTTTTTATATCAAGTTTCATTTTCCCTCCTTATTTATATTTTATATCTTTTAGAAATTATTCATAAAAAGCATATCTTAATTAATTTATAAAAAATTTTATTTTCTATAATTTAATTATGCGCTCATAGCTCAACGGATAGAGCAACGGCCTGCGAAGCCGTAGATTCGGGTTCGATTCCCGATGAGCGCGAACACAAAAATTATATTTTATTTAGCTCTTTGAGTTTTTTTAATATCTTATCAGGTGTAAAAGGTGGATTAAATAATCTTATACCAACTGCCATATATATAGCGTTAGCTATAGCAGGAAGAGGACCATTTATACATATCTCTGAAACAGATTTAGCACCATAAGGGCCATCTGGCTCATAAGTTGGTATAAATATAGTTTTTATTTCAGGAATATCCTTTGTAGTTGGAATCTTATATCTTCTAAAACTTGCATTTGTTACAACTCCGTTCTTCGAAAATTCCATTTCTTCATATAAACTATGTCCTATTCCGTTTACTATAGCTCCTTCACATTGTCCTTTTGCAAGAATTGGATTTATAGTTGTTCCACAATCAACACAAGCAACATATTTTAAAATCTTAATTATTCCAGTAAGTTTATCAACACAAAGGTCAACAAAATGAGCTGCAAAAGGTGATGGCGATGTTTTACCATAATGAGATGCACTTGCAATTATTTGATGTTGATTATGATAATAAAAAGCAGTGTATGCTATTTCTTTAAATGAAACTTTTTTTCCATTTTTTGAAACTACATGTTTATTTTCTATCCTAAGATTAGAAACATCATCTCCTATAATCTTAGCGGCATCTGATAATATTATTTTCTTTATTTCTTCAGCCGCCTTTTTTACAGCTCCACCAGACACAAAAGTTGTACTCGACGCATAAGCTCCAACATCAAATGGAGTTAAATCAGTATCAGAGGAATAAACTATTATATCTTCGGTATCAACTCCAAGAGTTTCAGCTGCTATTTGAGCAAGAATTGTATCTGAACCCGTACCTATATCCGTTGCCCCAATAAGCAAATTAAAAGAGCCATCTTCATTCATTTTTATTGTAGCAGACGCCATATCTATTTCTGCTATTCCAGACCCTTGCATCATAGCTGCCATTCCAACACCATATTTAAATCTACTGTTAGTTTTATTTATTCTTTCATATTTTTTTCTTTTTTCATACCATCTAATCTCCTCCACACCTTTATCAATAGCTTGATGAAGTCCACTTGATAAAACATATTGTTCAACTCCCTCTCTTCCTTCACCCATTGCTTTAAAAACAGGAGAAGTTTCTCCAACTTTAATATAATTCTTCTTTCTAAATTCAATCAAATCCATACCAATCTTTTCAGCCATAATATCCATTTGCACTTCAAGCGCAAAAAAAGCTTGTGTGGCGCCATATCCTCTATAGGCACCAGAAACAGGCATGTTAGTATAGACACTTCTACCAGAAAATTTTAAATTATTTTTAATTTTATACATCGGTAATGTATGGGAACCACTACACATAAGAACTGTTAATGCATGAGAACCATAAGCTCCAGTATTTAATGTAACATCCATATCAACATCAGTTATAACCCCATTCTTTTTAACTCCAGTTTTCAATTTAATAAATGCTGGGTGCCTTGTTCTTGATGAAATAAACACATCTCTTCGTGTGTATTCCATCTTAACAGGTTTTTTTGTTTTTAATGTTAATGCAGCACAAATATCTTCAATTACAATCTCTTGTTTTGAACCAAAACCACCTCCAATTCTTGGCTTTATTACTCTTATGTTTTTAATTGGTATTTGAAGTACATTTGAAATTATTCTTCTTACATGAAAAGGAACTTGTGTAGAAGAACGAATTATCAATCTACCGTACTCATCAAAATAAGTTATTACAGTATGGGGCTCTATAGCACAATGTTGAAGATATGGCATAGAATATGTATTTTCTATAATATAATCAGCATTTGAAAACCATTCTCCATTTTTAATTATATGCATATCTTCTACTTTTGCTGCTATATTATGATATTTATCCGGAATATTTTTCGAATCATTTTCGTCATGAATTATAACTTCTCCTTTCATAGACTCAAAAACATCAAATACACAAGGGAGTATCTCCCAATCAACTTTAATTTTAGAGATAGCTTCTTCACAAATATCAGGAGTTTTTGCAGCAACCGCACACACCCTATCACCGACATATCTAACTTTTTTATCAAGTATAAATGTATCATATGGAGATGGTTCAGGATATCCTTGACCAGCTTTTGTATGTGCTACTCTAGGTAGATCTTTATAAGTGATTATAGCTTCAACTCCTTTAATCTTAGCCGCTTGAGACGTGTCTACATTTTTTATAATAGCATGAGGATGAGGCGAAAACATAATTTTACCATATATCATATTAGGTAAATCCACATCTCCACAAAATAATGGTTTCCCACATGCTAAAGAAAGCGAATCTATTTTTTCTACATTCCTATTTACTATTCGAAATTTGTTATCTATTTTTTGAGTTTTTATTTTCATATTTAACTCCTTTTTTATAAAACTCTCTTATTAATTTAGATGCTTTTTTAACAGCATTTATTTGACTAATATATCCACTACATCTGCATAAATTACCATCAAGATAGTGTTTTATATCTTCCTCAGAAGGATTAATATTTTTATCAAGCAAATACTTTGTTGAAATAATCATACCTGGTATACAAAAACCACATTGAACAGCACCTTCTTCAACAAATGCTTTTTGAATTGGATGAGGCGAATCAATGTCTCCAAGGCCTTCTACTGTAACAATTTTTTTATTAACTGCCATTAAAGCTGGAACCAAACAAGCTAAAACTGCTCGTTCATCTACAAGCACAGCACAACTACCACAATCCCCAGTATCACAACCTTTCTTTACACTTTTATAACCTAAACGCCTAAGCATATCTAATAAAGATTCATCTGCTTTAACATACAAATCTTTTTTTTCACCATTTATATTACAAACTATCTTAAAAAAACCATTTTTATCTCTCTTTAAAATAAGCATTAAACCTCCTTTTTAACAGAAGACAAGAAATCAAAAACAATATTTCTAACTATATCTTTTCTAAATTCAGCATAGTGATGAGAAGGATTTAAAAAATAGATTCTTTTAGCAAGTATATCAGATATTTTATCACAATTTATATCCTTTACTCTATTATTAAATAAAAGACTTGCAATTAATTTATGTTCATAAAATGGTAGTTGAGATATGCCACCAACTACAAACGAAGCATCAGTAATTAGTCCTTTTTCAACTTTTAATCTAAATGAGATTGTTATATAAGACTCCCAAGAGCTTTCAGTTTTAGAAATCTTTTCAAAAATAAAAAAATCTTTATTATGTTCAAGTGGAATTTTAATTTCCGTTATAAGCCCAATAGGTTTTTGACTATAAAATTCAGGCAAAGTATAATTTCTTGTCTTTTTACCATCAAAAACAACTATTATACCATTAAGTGTTTCAAGTACTACTGGTATTATATTAAACGCTGAAGGATGAGCTATATTACCACCAATAGTTGCCATGTTTCTTATAAGTTGGCTAGAACACTTTGACACAGAATTGGAAATATATCCTCCAAAAAGAGTTTTAACATCTTTATTATGTTCAAGGTCATCAAACGTATTTAGAGAACCTATTATTAGTTTTGAATTTGATTTTTTTATATAACGCAAAGGTAAATCATTCACAAAAACCACACGCGTCATATCAAAGCGTTTCTGCCATGCTCTGAAAGAATAAACAGAACCAGCTACTATATAATCTCCTATTCTATAAACTTCAGAAAACTCTTTGAGACTAGAAGGAAAATATGCTTCAACTAAATTTCTCATTTAAACCTCCTCAAGTTATTTTAACAAATTTTTTGTTTTTTGGCTTAAAAATTTGCTATACTTTATTATTATGAACGCAAAAACAACATTACCAACAAAGCAATTTGTTGAAAAGAATAGAAAATGGCATGTTATAGATGCCTCAAATCAAATTCTAGGCAGAATGGCTTCGAAAATAGCAAATCTGCTTACAGGTAAATATAAACCATATTATACTCCAAACATTGATTGTGGTGATTTTGTAATAGTTATAAACACGAATCATGTTAAATTGACTGGTAATAAAGAAGAAGAAAAATATTACTTTTCTCATTCAGGTTATGCTAAAGGAGCAAAGCTAACTTCGTTTAAAGATATGATGACAAAAGATTCAAGAAAAGTAGTATATTTAGCAGTTAAAAGAATGTTAGATAAAAATAAACTTAGAGATAGAAGATTAAAGAGACTTAAACTTTATAGAGACGATAAAATAAACATATCAGTACCTAAAAAATAGGTGAGGTGTTTTATGGAAAGAATATATGCTACAGGACGTAGAAAAACAGCAACCGCAAAAGTTACACTTATACCTAATGGAAGCGGTAAGATAATTGTAAATAACAAAGATATTGACACTTACTTTGGAAATAATCCAAGACTAAAAGCTATAATATTATCTCCTTTTGATCTGGTAAAGGACCAAAAATTTGATTGTTCTGTTCAGGTACTTGGAAGTGGAAAATCTTCTCAAGCGGGTGCAATAAGACATGGAATAGCAAGAGCTATCTCAAAAATGGGTGAAAGCTTTCATCATGCTATGAAAAAAGCAGGGTTTTTAACAAGAGACCCAAGAATGGTAGAAAGAAAAAAACCAGGAAAGCCGAAAGCGAGAAAGAGATTTCAATTTTCAAAAAGATAATATCAGAAAAATCTTTTTTAAATTGTCCCCACCCACTAAGGTGGGGCATTATTTTATAAATATTATCTATAAATGGAGCAATATCTCCTAAGATTAAAAGAAATTAAAGAACAAACAGATAAAAAATCAGATATAAAAATAATAAATTACTTAGAATTAATTGAACATGCTATTAAAAAAGGTAATCTGTTTGAACTTATTAAAATTAAAAATAATATAACTTTGGAAAGAAAAACACTTAAAAATATTTACCATTTAAATTCTAATTTCCCCCTCTTTATAAAATATGATAATATATATAGAGAAATGGAAAATCTAATAAGATTTATATTACAAAAGGAGAAAAAATATGAAAAATAAAATATCCATCTTATTTATTTTATTTATAATACGCAATCTAATTTATGCTGAAAAAATTTCTATATATCATACAAGTGATGTTCATGGAATGTATTCATCACAACAAGCAAAATGGGACAAAACAAACTCTACACGTAGTATAGGTGGTTTTGCAGCCCTTATGTCTGTTGTAAAAAAAGATCCAAACAAATATATTCTTTTAGATTCAGGCGATATGTTCCAAGGCACTCCTGAAGGTAATATAACTAAGGGAATGGCAACTATCGAATTTATGAATATGTTAGGGTATTCCGCTGCTTTGGTTGGGAATCACGATTATGATTTTGGTGAAGAAAATTTAAAAAACTTAATAAAATCAGCAAAATTTCCTTTTTTGGGAGCAAATGTTTATCTTAAAAATGAAAAATCTATAAATTATCTTAAACCATATACAATAATAAATATTGGGAAAAGAAAATTAGCTGTTCTTGGTATTGCAGGCCAACATACAAAAACTTCAACATTACCATCAAATGTGTCTCATTTAAACTTCAAAGATGAAGCAAGAGAAACAAAAAAATGGGTTGAAGAAATAAATTCTAAATATAATCCAGATGCTTTAATAATACTTGCGCATATAGGCATTAATCCAACATTATCACAACAAATAGTCGATGTTTCAACATATAACTTTACGAATATAAAAAATACTACTATAGAAATAGCAAGAGCTGCAAAAACTGCTACTCTAATTTTAGGCGGGCACAATCACACCGGACTTATTAAAGGTTGGAACGATTCGCAAACAAATACAATGATATGTGAAAGTTATTGGGGTTTAAGTCATGTTACAAAAGCAGAAATTGAATTTGATGAACAAAGTGGAAAAGTAAAAAATACTTCTTGTACTCTTATACCTCTCTGGATTGATGAAACAGGAGAAGACATTAATGTTTTAAAAAAATTCGATGAAATATACACTAATGTTTCAAAAGAGATGAATAAAGTTATTGGAAAAGCAATTTATCCCTTAAACTATGAATCAAACACTTTTGATAACCCAATAGGAAATTTTGTAACTGATATCATAAGATGGAAAGCTAATACAGATATTGCATTCCAAAATGCTGGAGGAGTCAGAAATGTTATTAATGAAGGTGAGATAAAGTTAAGAGATGTATATCAAGTTATGCCTTTTGAAAATACAATAGTAATATTAAAGATGACTGGAAATGATATATATGAACTTATAAAGGATAATATTAGACCTAATAGAACTTCAATGTATATATCGGGAATAAAAGTAAAATATAAAATAAATCAAGAAGATAAAGCAGAGATAATTGAAATAATAAAAGATGGGAAACAAATAGAACCTAACAAAACATATACCGTTGCAACAAATAATTATCTTACATCTGGAGGAAGTGGAGGTAAAGCTTTTAAAAATGCTATAGAAAAAACTGATACAATGATTTTGGTTAGAGATGCAATGATAGAATGGATTAAGAAGAACAATGAAATAAAAGGATGGGAAACTGGAAGATTTATTAAAATAGAATGAGGTCACTTTTTATCTTATTATTTTTTTTATTATTAATATCCTGTAATTCAAAAAAACAGGAATGGGAAATAGTATGGATAAACGACTTGCCAAAACTTATATGGGAAGAGAAAAATATTCCATGTTATTCTTCTCAAAAAAAAGATAGATGGGTAATAACATCTCCAATTATATCATTAAAAAAAATTCCTCATAATGTATACCATAATGGATTAGATACAGTATTAATATCATCATATTGTTTTTATGATGCAATATTACTTTCAGAAAATGATCTTGATATAGAATATAGGAAATTAATAGAATTTCATTCTATTTTTCCAAATATAATTGCCACAAACGTATATATAAAATATAACATGAAAGGATTTAACAAATATTATATAAAAGAAATAGCAGGCAAAAAAAATGTTATATATTCAGTAATTGTTGATAGCACTTCTCCACTAAAATCATTTTATTTAAATGATTATAGAATAGAAAATCCATTATTTGAAATAAATCGACTTAACACTAAACTAAAACCAAATTCATACATAATATTTTTATTTACGAATAAAAAAATAGAAATCAGAAACAAGAATTTTTTAGTTACTATAATTAACTCTTTAACACCAAAACCACAAATTATATTTGCTAATATAGATAAAAAAATAAAAATTTCAAACACTTTTATTTTACCCTATCCACAAACAACAGAAACAATAAAAGCAATAAAGATATTCGGTTTTACAAAATTAAAAACATACCCTATATTATCTGAAATAAACTATAAAAGTTTACCTAAATTAACAGAAATTATAAATAAAACTTCAAAAGATTTAAATGTCAATTTACTAATAAATTCAAAACCACTAAATGAACAAGAATTAACAATGCTAATTGCAAAAGGAATAACTAATTTTATGTTTTCCGATTTGGTAATAATATCCAATGATACAGTAAATTGTGGAGTAAAGCCAGGTGTTATTTCTCATGAAGATATATATAAAATAATAAAAAACCCTGAAGACAAACTTGTATATATAAAAGCTAAAGGAGATAACATTCAAAATATAATTCAAACATATGAAAAAAATAGTATAATATACATAAATTCAAAAAATATTGTAGACGGAAAATCAATTTTTGACAAATCAAGAATATATAGAATAATAACTACAATTGATTTCATTAAACAAAATGATGATATTCTTAATTTTATTATGGAATTTTCTGTTTTAAATATAAAAATTAAACAACCCATTATGTGGTATTTTAAAAAAGTAAGGAAAATATGATAACACAAATTAAGGAAAGCATAAAATTATGGTTCTTAAAATGGTATATACGATTTAAAATATTTACATATATTTTTGCTATTTGGGCAGTAATATACTCAACTATAAATATTTGTGGTTTCTCTTTAGCATTCGAATATGATGATGTTTTAACATATACTACTGATTCATATCTAAAAGCAAAAGATTTAAAAGGAGATGAGTTTTATAAAAAAATAAATGAAAATTGTTATTATGACAGAATAAAAATTATTCCATTTACTATATATAAAATAGCTAAACTATTTGGTTTTTCTACCGATATAATATTCGATAGAAAAAATATAGCCACAGAAAAGCTATTTTCAAAATGGAGAGGGTCTGAAATACATTTTGTCACTGACTCTAATGAAAAATTCAAAATTCTAGAAAATAAAAAATACCTAATATTTTTTGCAAACTCAGATGACGGTATAATACAAGCAAAAAAAGCGAATGTATATCCAATAAGAATAAAAAGAAATCCAAAATCGTTAAATCCTTTATCATATAATCCAGGAAAATTTGGCGAAAAACAAATACCTTTATCCCAGTTTTAAAAAATGATATAATAATATATATTTATGGAGTGTATTTTTTGTAAAATAGCATCAAAAGATGTAAATTCAAAAATAGTATATGAAGATAACGATATTATTGCTTTTAATGATTTAAACCCTCAAGCCCCAACACATATACTTATAATACCTAAAAAACATATAGAATCACTAACAAGTTGTCAAGAAGAAGACATAGAAATTCTTGGAAAGTTAGCATATACAGCTAAAAAAATAGCCAAGGTTCTGAATATAACTGATTTTAGGATAGTCAATAACTGTGGTAAAAAAGCAGGACAAAGCGTTTTTCATATACATTATCATTTCTTAGCTGGTAGAAGAATGGGATGGCCACCAGGATAATAATTAAAATTTTCTAAGAAAAGGAGGTGAGTACCTTGGTATATATAAGAGTCAGAGATAATGAATCCCCTGAAGAAGCACTTAAAAGGTTTAAACATGAATGTGAAAAAAATGCAATATTAAAAGAAATTAAAAAAAGGGAGTTTTATATCTCCCCCAGTCTTGAAAAGAAAATCAGAAGACAAGAACTTAAAAGAAAACTCAGAAAAATTAACTCTACAAACAAGAAATAACTCCTTGAATTTTAATTAATGGATTATTCTAAAATAGTAAGGGAAATCAAGGAAAAAGTTGATATTATAGAAGTTATATCTTTTTATGTAAAAGATTTAAAAAAAAGAGGCAAAAATTACATTGCTCTATGCCCATTTCACAGTGAGAGAACTCCGTCTTTCACTGTTAGTAGAGACAAACAAATATTTTATTGTTTTGGATGTAATACTGGAGGTGATGTTATAAATTTTATTAGTAAAATTGAAAATATATCTAAGATACAAGCACTTAAAAAGCTTGCATTAATGGCTGGTATATATATAGACAATACACAACTTGAAGAAGAAACACCATATGAAAAAGAAAAAAAATTAATAAAACAAATAAATATGGATGCTGCAATTATATATAATTCTTTACTTAAATCATCAGAAGGTAAAAAAGCTAAAGAGTTTTTAGAAGAAAAAGGAGTAAAAGAACCATCAATTTTAAATTTTATGCTTGGTTATGCTCCCCCCATAGAAAACTTTTTATATAACAGCTTATCAAAAAAATATCCAAAAGATATCCTTATCAAAACTTCTTTGTTTTCATTATCTCTTGGAAAAATAACAGATGTTTTTAAGGACAGAATTATTATTCCAATTAGAGCGATATCAGGAGATATTGTAGGATTTGGAGCAAGAACTCTTACTAATGAAAATCCAAAATATCTAAACACGCAAGAAAATCAAGTTTTCACAAAGAGAAAAAACCTTTTTGGATTATTTAATTCTTTAACTCAACTTAGAAAGGAAAAAAAGGCTATTATAGTAGAAGGTTATTTCGATGTGATAATGATGCATCAATACTTATTCCCCATTACTGTTTCTACAATGGGAACATCTTTTACAAAAGAGCACGCTCATATACTTAAAAACTATGTTGATGAAATAATACTTATGTTTGATTCTGATAAAGCGGGAATACACGCAGCTATAAAAGCAGCAGATATTGCTATAGAAGAAGGTTTATATCCACGTGTAATACTTTTAGATGAAAATACAGACCCTGATGAACTTTTAATAAAAAAAGGACCAGATGTAATGCTAGAGCTTATGAATAATGCTCCAGACATTATTTCTTTTAAAATAGAATTAATTAAAAAAAAGAACACAGATTTATCACCTGACAAAAAATTAAAAGCAATAGAGTTTGTATGTGAAACTATAGCAAAAGAAAAGAATGAAATAATTAGAATGGAATGGATAAAAACTGTTAGTAAAACATTTTCTATAGATGAATCTGTTATTAAAAAAATTATTTTACAAAAATCTAATAATATTAAATCAACCTATAAAAAACAGATAAATATATATAACAAATCAGAAATTCCATTAATAGAAGAAAACTTAATAGAGATGATTTTAAGGAATCCATCATTGATAAATATATTAAAAGAAAGTTTTGATATATCATACCTTGAATCTGAATTTGCAAAAAAAATAATTTCATATTTAATAGAATTAAAAGATATTTCATATATAGAAGAAAATATTATATCAAGATATCCTAATTATGAAACAGAAATACTTAGATTATCATTGAAATCTCAAAATCTTGACGAGAATATAATTAATCATGAAAACTTTAAAAAAACTCTTTTAATAATAGAAAAAAATTATCTTGAACGAGAAATAAAAAAACTAAAAGAAAATAATTTACAAGAGAACTTAAAACTATATAATGATTTAATAATAAAACTTAAAAACATTAATATATAAAAGGAGAATAATATGACAAATAATACCAAACAGTTAAAAGAATTAATAGAATTAGGGAAAGAATATGGATATCTTACAATAGATGAAATTAGCAAATCAATGTCCAATACTAATATGAGCGTAGAGGATGTAGAAAATTTTATGTCAACACTTGAAGAGTTAGGAATTGAATTAAGAGAAAAAGAAAAAACAAAATCTTCTGAAAGAGAAAGAGATTTCCAAGGAGATGAATGGTCAAGTTATCCTGACGTATCTAACTCAATAAAGATGTACCTTTCTGAAATGGGTAAAACTCCTTTATTAAAAAGAGAAGAAGAAATTACACTTGCAAGAAATATAAAAGAAAGAGAAAAAGAACTAAAAAATCTTGTTCTACAATCTCCAGTTGCCATAAGAGAAATAAAAAATTGGGAAGCTTTGATAGAACAAGATGAAATGACCACAAAAGAGTTGATGCCAAGAGGAAGGAAAACAAAAAGAGAATTAGAAAATATGGAAAAAAAGATGAAAAAGACAGTAAAAAAGATATCAAAAATAGAAAAAGAGATTGTAAAACTTGAAGAAAAAATTAAAACAAAAATATCACAAGTTAAAAAAATTAAAATAAAAAATAAAATAGACCAAAAAAGAACTGAAATAGTTAATCATATTCTTGACTTGAATATAAATCAAGAAAAAATTAAAAGATTAACCAATAAAATAAAAAGCATTGCTCAAAAGATAAAGGATATAAAAAATGAATTTGATAGATATACAAAGTTTTATGGTAATATTGAATTAATAGTTGATAATTTTAAAAAATTTAAAGAAGGTAAACTTTCTAAAGAAGAGTTTAAAGAAATACATAATTTTTATCCTAAAGAAGTAGAAGCTGCCATTGAAAACATCGGAAAATTAAAAATCAAATATCAAGAAAATATAAAACAAGTTCCAGGTGATTTAAATGAATTCCTTGCATTAAACGATAAAATATTATTTCTTGAAGATCAAATCCTTCAAGATAAACTTAAACTAATAAAAGCAAATTTAAGACTTGTTGTTTCAATAGCAAAAAAACATATTAACTCTAATCTTGAATTGTCTGACTTAATTCAAGAAGGTGGTTTAGGACTTATGAAGGCAGTAGAAAAATTTGAGTATAAAAGAGGATTTAAATTTTCTACGTATGCCACATGGTGGATAAGGCAATCTATAAACAGAGCTATTGCTGATCAGTCTAGAACAATAAGAATACCTGTACACATGAAAGAATTAGTATCAAAACTAATGAAAGTCGCAAAAAAATTCAGACAAGAATATGGAAAGGAACCAACAGTAGAAGAGTATGCTAAAAAACTCAAAATATCAATTGATAAAGTAAAAATGGCATTAAAAATAATGCAGGACCCTGTATCTCTTGCCACTCCAATTGGAGAAGATGAAGATTCATCTTTAGAAGATTTTATAGAAGATAGGTATGCTACCCCTCCTTCCAATTCTGTTGTTGACATACTTAGAAAAAGAGAAGTAAATAAAATACTTTCCACCTTGGGAGATAGAGAAGCAAAAATATTAAGACTACGTTTTGGAATAGATACAGGATATCCAAGGACTCTTGAAGAGGTAGGGAAAATATTTAGAGTAACACGAGAAAGGGTAAGACAGATTGAAGCAAAAGCTATACGTAAGTTAAGGCATCCCTCTAGAAGTAAGATGATAAAAGATTATTTAAATAACAATTTTGCTAAATAGTTTTAATTATATATCATCATTCCAAACAAATTCAAATTTACTTATTATAATAGTATCTCCATTTTTAATTCCATTTTTTTTAAGCTCTTTAACAACTCCAATTCTTTTTAATATTTTATACATTCTTTTTATTGCTTCCTCATTTTCTGTATCTGTCATGTTTATAATTTTATCTACAGATTTTCCTGAAATATAAAAAATACTGTTTTTCTTTTCTACTTTAAAACCTCTTTCAATTTTTATTTTTTTCACGTTTTCAGTTTGATTTATTTCTAAACTTTGTTTAGAATCAATATCTGATAGCAGAAAAATTATCCTATCTAATAAATTATCAATTCCTTCTCCAGTTACTGAAGAAATTAAAAAAACATCTTTTTTATATCTATTCTTTATTTTTTTAAAAAAATCAAAAGCAACAAAACCAACATCAGCCTTATTTACAACTATTATTCTCGGTTTTTTAAGAAGCTTTGTAGAATAGTTTTTTAATTCCTCTTCTATTATCTTAATAGATGATAAAGGATCAATTCCAAAATAACCATGAGGATCTACTAAGTGTAGAAGAATTTTAGTTCTCTCTATGTGCCTTAAAAATTCATGCCCAAGTCCTTTTCCTTTTGAAGCTCCTTCAATAAGCCCAGGAATATCTGCTATTACAAAATATTTTTCTTTATGTCTACATATACCAAGGTTTGGTTTTAATGTGGTAAAAGGATAATCTGCAATTTTAGGCCTTGCTGAAGTCACTCTAGATAAAAAAGTAGATTTACCAGCGTTCGGAAATCCTACAAGTCCAACATCAGCTATCAATAACAGTTCAAGAGTGAGTTTTTTTTCCTCCCCTTTTTCACCTAATTCTCTAATTGCAGGAGCTTGATTTATAGATGATTTAAAAGATGCATTTCCTCTACCCCCTCTACCACCAACTGCTATACAAACCTCTCTACCATCCTCAACCAAATCAGCAATAACATTACCATTTTCATCCTTTATAACAGTTCCACAAGGAACAATTATATTTATATCACTTCCATTTTTTCCTTTTTTATTTCCAGAACCACCATTCCCTCCATTCTCAGCTTTTATATGGGGATGATACGCAAGATGAGTAAGTGTATTGTACGATTTTGACGCTTTAATTATAACATTACCACCATTACCACCATCCCCCCCGTCAGGTCCTCCTTTAGGAACATATTTTTCTCTTCTAAAAGAAACACAACCATTTCCACCATCACCAGCTTTAACATAAATATTTACTATATCAATAAAATTTTTTATATTCTCCATAAAATAACCTCATCTCTTTATAAGTTATATTAAGATTTGGTTTTTAGTATTTATCACTAGAATTTTAGCTGGCAGGATAAACACTAACCTGTTGTTTTCCTTTTCTAACAAACTCAAATTTAACAACCCCATCTTTTAATGCAAAAAGAGTAAAATCTCTTCCACAACCAACATTTAAACCTGCAAGAAACTTTGTACCTCTCTGTCTTACAAGTACTTCTCCAGCTTTAACAAATTGTCCACCATATCTTTTAACGCCTAAGTATTTCGGATTACTATCTCTTCCATTTGAAGAAGAACCTTGAGATTTAGTATGAGCCATAACAACACCTCTTTAGGAAAGCTTTATATCTTTTATTTGTATTTCGGTCATCATTTGTCTATGTCCTTTAGTTTTCTCATAAGCTTTCTTTGGCTTTTTTCTAAATACAATAATTTTTGGAGCTTTAAAATGTCTCAAAACCGTTGCTATAACCTTACCTTCATTTGAAGGATTGGGATTATTATCACCACCTGACCAAAGGGCTTTAAGCTCAACATCTTGGCCAACTTTGGCGTTGATCTTCTCAATATGTAAAATTTCACCTGGGGCAACCCAGTATTGTTTTCCACCTGTTTTAATTATAGCGTACATATAGATTATAATACCAAAAATTGAAAAAAAATTCAAGTTATTATATAATTTGAATATGGGACATATTATTAATATCAATATAGAAAGCATATTTAAATTAGCAGCTGATAATTCCATAGTTCCATACTTTATAACTGATATAGAAGGGAAAATAATATATGCTAATGATGCACTTTCAAAAAATACAGGTTATAATCTCAATGAAATTCTTGGACAAAAAGCATCTATATTCAAAAGTGGAAAACATAACGAAATATTTTATAAAAAAATGTGGGATAGCATACTTAAAGGAACATTTTACAGAACCAGAATAATAAATAAAAGAAAAGATGGAAATTTTTATCAAGTTATGCTTACAATACAACCAATAAAAATAAATGGAGAAATAAAATATTTTTTAGCAAGAGAAGAAGATTTAACGTTTCTTATAGAACTTGAAAATAAATTAATTGAATCTCAAAAATTAGAATCCATAGCATTAATGATTGGAGAATTGTCACATGATTTTAATAATTTTCTTACAGTAGTAATAGGAGCATTAGATTTAATAAAAGATGAATTAAAAGATGGAACATCTGTAAAACAACTTGCCGAAGAACTTACAAGAAGTGCAAAAAATCAAGCACACACAATAAGACAACTTCTAACCTTTGCACGTAAAAGTCAACCAAATCTAACGGAGACCGATATTAATAATATGCTTATAGAAATAAAATCACTTATTGAATCACAATTAACAGTTCAGATAAAACTTGAATACCATTTATCACCTGAACTGAAAAAAACAAAAGTAGATGAACAACAAATAAAACAGGCAATCTTTAACATTACACAAAATGCTAAAGACGCTATTGGTAATACCACAGGAATTGTCACAATAAAAACTTATAACTATCAAAACTTATCTGAGTATAATGAGCCATATCATGAAGGTGAATACATAGTAATAGAAATAACAGATTCAGGAACTGGGATAAGTGAAGAAGCATTAAAACATTTATTTGAACCATTTTTTACAACTAAACCAAAAGGAAAAGGCACAGGGCTTGGACTTTCAAGTGTATATGGAATAGTGAAAAATCATGGGGGTTATATATATGCCTCTAATAGGACTGATGGGAAGCAAGGAGCTGTTTTTAGAATATATCTTCCAGCACTTAATTAGGAATAAAATAATCAGAAGCTTTTATTAGCTTATCCAAAGGAAAAATATCTATATTGTTAACAGGTTTAACTATTTCTATCTTTTCTCTTTTTATTATCTTTCCAATATCTGGTATAGTTTGAGTTATACAATGTATAGAACCACCAGCTGAAATTGATGCATCAGAATTAATAGTTATAACTCTCAAACCAACAGATTCATACACACTTTTTGCTAATGAATTATCTTGTGGAAAATTTGAATAAACTGGCATTAAAACATTCCCATTAACAATAAGAGAATTAGTATATGTATAATAAACACCATTTCGGTAATAACTTTTAACACGAAGTATCTTATAATTACCACCATTGGGAGACGTTTTGTGTTTAAAAAACTCAACTGCTTTATTAAAGGTCGTTTTAAAAGGTTCAGTATCACAATCTGCTATCAAAACCACATCATCACTTAGTAGTTTAATAAACATATCAACATGTCCTGTACCATCAAGAGGTTCATTGGGATATCCAGCATATTCAAATGTATGTATATTTTTAACTTTAAAATAATTTCTCAAAATATTATTAACCTCTTCCTTAGATTTTGAACTATTCCACATATAAGTCCTTTCAGTCATAAATAAGTTTCCCTTACTATCAACCATAAAATTACCACCATCAAGTATTAAAGGTGCTTGATAAACAGAAAGATTTTGTATTTGTCCTATTTTTTTAGGCACAGCATCATCATTTGTTCTATATTGATAATGTCTATATACAGTATCAACGATAGCAACATTTTCCATACTTTTAGAAAGTCCAAAAGGACCATAATCTCTCATCCACACAGTATCTATTGGTATTGAGAATTTAACATATTTTTCATTAGGAACACCGCTCATAGACGAAGGTCCAGACATTACCCACACATAAGAACCAGCATAATTTGAAACTGCTTTTGCAACATCTTTTACCATAGTTGTATAACCAGTATACGAAACAGCTACAGCATGAATTGGTTCATATTCTGCTGGTATTCTAAAATCAGAGGGGGGCTGAGTAGCTTTCTTTTCAAACTTAGGGAATTCTTCTATAACTTTCTTTTCTCTATTTAAATCAACCCAATTAGGTAATGGTATATCACTAGCAAACAATGAATTTAATAAAAAAACAAGATTGAATATTAAAATCATCATCTTCATATTATACTCCTTTTAACAAAGAAAAACATCCATTAATATTTTACTAGAAGCAATTAATTTTATAAGGGTCAAAAGTCCTAAATATGTATAGGATTTATGTTTTTCTTAATATGACAAAAACAAACTCCTTGATGAGATTTCAAATTTTAATTTCGAAATAAACTCACTTAAATTGACATCATAAACATTTTTATTACCTCTAACTTTCAAAGATATAGTGTTTTTCTCTTTTTCCTTTTTTCCAACGATAATTATATATGGAGGTTTTGACAATGCTGCGCTTCTAATTTTACCTGATATTGGTTCAGTTGAAAGATCAATATCTGCTCTTATACCTTCCTTTATAAGACTTTCATATATATATTTTGAATACTCTTCTTCATTGCTTGTTATATTTAAAACAAAAACTTGAACTGGACTTAACCAGGTTGGAAATGCTCCTGCATAATGCTCTATAAGTATACCAAAAAACCTTTCCATTGAACCAAGCAAGGCTCTATGAATCATATAAGGTCTGTGTAGTTTCCCATCCGGAGCTGAATATTCCATTTCAAATCTCTCTGGTAAATTAAAATCAAACTGAATTGTGGTAGTCTGCCATTCTCTTCCAATAGCATCTTCTATTTTCAAATCTATTTTTGGACCATAAAAAGCCCCCCCACCTTCATCTACATCATACTTTATATTCTGCATCTCAACTGCTTTTCTTAAACTTTTTTCTGCAAGCTCCCACATATCCTTGCTTCCAATAGAATCATTTGGCTTTGTTGATATATATGCTTTTATTTTTTTAAAACCAAGTGTTTTCCAAATATCTAAACTAAACTTTAAAACTTCCAAAACCTCATCTTCCACTTGCTGAGAAGTACATATTATATGCGCATCATCTTGAGTGAATCCTCTTACCCTTAAAAGCCCATGTAAAACACCTGCCTTTTCAAATCTATAAACAGTTCCAAGTTCAGCCCATCTTAAAGGCAACTCCCTATAAGACCTAGTTTTTGATTTATATATCTGTATATGGAAAGGACAATTCATAGGTTTTACATAATAATTTATTTCATCAATCTCCATAGGTGAATACATTGCAGATTTATAAAAATCCAAGTGCCCTGATGTTTTCCAAAGAACTTCCCTACCAATATGTGGAGTATATATAAATTTATATCCATTTTTAATATGCTGTTGCCTCCAATAATTCTCAATTTCATACCTTATTATCCCACCATTAGGATGCCATAATATCAATCCAGGACCTACATATTCATTGACACTATATAAATCCATTTGTTTAGCTATTACTCTATGATCTCTCTTTTTAGACTCTTCAATAAACTTCAAATACTCATCAAGTTCTTTTTGCGTTTTAAAAGCTAAACCATAAATACGCGTAAGCATTGAATTTCTTTCACTCCCTCTCCAATAAGCACCTGCTATTGAGGTAAGTTTAAAACCGCAGTTTTTAAGCTCTGAAGTGTTTTTCACATGTGGTCCCCTACATAAATCAATAAACTCTCCATTTTTATATATACTAACCTTATCCACATTAAGTTCATCTATGAGTTCCACCTTGTATTTTTCGCCAAGTTTTTCAAAAAAATTCCTTGCATATTTTTTATCCCATTGCTCATTTATAAAATCCTGAGCTTCGTCTAATATTTTAAACATTTCATTTTCAATTAAATTTAGGTCAGAATCAGTAATAGGTTTTTTAAACTCAAAATCATAATAAAAACCATTTTCTATAGCAGGGCCTATTCCAAGAACAGTTTCAGGATAAAGTCTTTTAACTGCACAAGCAAGAACATGAGATAAAGAATGTCTTATCTTTAATATTTCTTCATCCATATAAAAATTTACAATAAAAATGATATCTCAACACTAAATTAAACAAAAAAATGCCCGGTGTAGGACTCGAACCTACGACCTTTCCCATGTCAAAGGAACGCGCTAACCAACTGCGCCAACCGGGCTTATTATTATTATATTAAATTTTTATAAGTTTTAATATAATATGTTTATGGCAAATATAACAATATTAAAAAACAATATATCAAAATTTATCTTTTTAATTTTAGATTTAATGATAATAATTCTACTTTTAAAAAT